>CAYOHA010000075.1:0-10432 GCA_964403625.1 uncultured Dehalococcoidales bacterium
TACGACCGCTTTAACCGGTATCGGCAACCTCACCGGCTGGCCGGACCGGTCACCAGTGGGTACCCTCCAGGCTTACCCTGACAGCATTGTACCCTGGTTTGGTGTTGTCGCTATACTTTCGGCTTTAGACTACCGTCGCCGGACAGGCAGAGGGCAATATATCGATGTCAGCCAGTATGAGACCACCTGCCATTTCCTGGCACCGCTTCTCCTGGACTATATGGCTAATAACCGGGTGGCAATGCGGGATGGGAATCATAGTCCCTACGCCGCACCGCACGGAGTATACCGCTGCCGGGGCGATGACAGGTGGTGCGCCATCACCATTTTTACTGAAATAGGGTGGCAGGCTTTTTGTCAAGTCATAGGTTCGCCAGCCTGGGCAGCAGAAGCAAAGTTTAGTTCCCTTCAGGGCAGGAAAGAAAACGAGGCAGAGCTTGACCGACAGATAGAGCAATGGACGGTCAAGTTCACCCCTGAAGAAGTTATGGTTCTTATGCAGAAAGCTGGCGTGCCCGCCGGGATTGTGAAAACAAACAAAGAAATGTTTGAAGACCCCCAGTTGATACACCGTAATTACTTCCAGACTGTGGAACACCCCGAAATCGGGCAGTGCTATCAGCAGGCCTGGCCTATCAGGCTATCAGAAAGCCCGGCGAAAATCCGTCCGGCACCATGTCTCGGTGAGCACAATGAATATGTGTTCACTAAGATAATTGGACTGTCTGACGAGGAATTTGTTGATTACGTCAACGACGATGTTTTTGAGTAAAAGCCTGGGTTTACTGCAAAGCGAGAAAAGCGATTGACTTTTGACGACCTTCCTCAGCCGGTCAAAGATGTCTGTAAGGCTTTTGTCGGTGGTCTTAAAGAGATTCTTGGGACAAAGTTATACGGCGTTTATATGCATGGGGCAGCCGTATTTCCAGATTCAGGACCGGTTCAGGATATCGATTGCCACGTGATTTTGCAATCACCACTGAACGAGCAGGAGAAGGTGAATATCTCCCAGCTATTCGAAGCACTGTCAAAACGATTTCCTCCCCTCGGCGGAGAACTTGATTCTTTTTTCATACTCTTTAACGATGCTCGAAAAACATCCCCACCTAAGAATCAACGGAAGCCCGAAATATGCGATGAGTGGTGGGCATTACACTGTGCGCATATCAGGGCAGGCCGTTATCTTCGTCTGTACGGACCTGAACCTACAGAGATTTTCCCCGCCGTATCGTGGCAGGACATCTCGGCCGCCCTGGACCATGAGATGCTGTTCATCGAGACTAATCTCAAATATCCGGCTTATTGCGTGTTGAACCTTTGCCGGATTATGTACAGCTTTCAGGAGCGGAATGTGGTGGTATCGAAGCGATTTAGCGGCGAATGGGCGAGGACACAATCTCCAGAATGGGCACCTTTGATAGAGGCAGCATTAAAGTATTATGAGGGTACAGCTACAGCGGAGGATGAAACATATCTGCAGGATAAAGTCGGCTCGTTTTTCGCCTTCGCTTCGGAGCGTACTCGCAAGGTTCGTCATCTACCATGACACATAATATACTATACGCACCCTACTATTTAGTTCAAGCCATCAACTCACGAAGCAGATCCACTGCCTTTTCGGCAAAGGCTTCGTCATTGATATGGGCATCCACCTCAACGACTCTGACAGATGGCTTGAGGTTACGTTTGAGTGCCTCGATAAACGCTGCATCAGCCTCAGGATTAAAAAGAGCTTTACCATGCCTGTTCCCCGGAGAAAATCCCTTAACCGGTATCACCACCGCTGTCGGACCTAGAGCTTTATTCAGCTTCTCGGCCATTATTTTGCCTATTGCCGCCATTTCGTCCTTATTTGCCCTGACGATGCCAACCTCGGGAGTATGGAAGTATATTTTCCGTTCCTTAAATTTTTCGGGGATCTTTTCCGGCGGACTGAAAGCAATGAAATCCAGGCATCCCGGAACGATTACCTGGGGAATACCTTTCCTGCCCGCAGTCTCCAATCTCGCCGGACCGGCATCATAATAACCGTCAAACAGGTGGTCGGCTAGTTCGTGGGTTACAAGGTCGAGCACCCCATCTACCAGCCCCTGCTCAATCGTTTCCTCCATCGCCTGCCCGCCGGTCCCCACGGAATGAAAAGCGACTACCTCAAAGCCCCTTCCCTCCAGAATTTTCTGAGCGGAGAAGGCAGCGCGATTTACGCCTCCCATCATGCTCATGGCAATTAAAGGCTTATTTGAAGACTCAATTTCCGGCTCTAAAGCTACTGCTCCCATCACCGCCCCGGCGGCATAAGCCAGCAGTCTTTTCGTCATCCGGTTCAAGCCGACGATATCGGTAACCGAATGGATGATAGTTATGTCTCTGGTGCCGATGTACGGTCGCATATCACCTGAAGCAATGGTGCTGACCATCACTTTCGGTATGCCAAACGGCAAGGCTCTCATCGCTGCCGTGCCTATCGCGGTGCCCCTTGAGCCGCCCAGAGCCATTATGCCGTCCAGCTTACCGGAATCGTAGAGCCTACGGGCTATTACCGAAGCTCCTTTCATCATAACCTGGATTTCCTTGCTCTCATCAGTGCGGTCGACTACATTCTGTATTTGCACTCCGGCCGCCCAGGCGACTTCCTCTCGAGAAACGTCCGGTTTAAGTTGGGGGGTGCCACGTGTCCCGGTGTCCACGACGATAACATCGAAGCCTCCACGCAGAATCACATCCCTGACGTAGGCATACTCTTTCCCTTTACTATCTAACCGTCCCACCAGGACTATTGTCTTCTTCACTCTCCCCTCCATTCGCCCCATAGATTACCACCACTCTCAAGTGAGTGTCAAAATAGTATGATTTAGTTATCCCTCACCCTTTATCCCTCTCCCCTGAAATAAAGGGGAGAGGGAAAGATTATAATAAGAGGGACTCCGTCCCTCTTACGTCCTGCTCAGGTATTGTCCGAAAATGTCATTCTGAGGAGTGAAACGACTGAAGAATCCCATTGAAGGTTATTCGAGAACCCCACCAAACCTTGAGATCCTTCGCTTCGCTCAAGATGACAGTTACGCGATTTGCATTTAATAAAATGATGGCTAGAATTTTTGGGGGGAGGGGTGGTAGAATAGGCAATAGAATAAATACCAGATGTAATAGAACAATGGCAAACTACGTAGTAACAGCCTCGGTCAAACTAAATGTCCAAGCTAACGATGAAGCCGAAGCAAAGCAAAAAGCAATGGAGGAGCTTAGTGACTTTTTACGACATAATAGCTTTGATAGTTTAATGAAGGTGAAGAAACAACGTCGTGGCCAGTCCTGATTCAAAGGTGATACGCACTAATAATTAACAGGTGATTAGTACAGGGCGAGACTTTAGATTTGGATAGGGCTATATATAAAAGCAAAGACTTTGATAATTATCACTATATCATAGAAAGAGTCTTCATATTTTTATTCTGGAGCAAGGGAAATGGAGAATAAACCGTCAAATGTAATTAGGAGTAAAAGTCGAATAGCATACCCCTATGCAACGATTAGAATAACACAAAGCCGTATAGATAAAGGTTTGATAGCTATTCCTGTGTCTCTAGTAGAATGGTTTCCTGACCATAATGAGAATATTCAAGTTTATTTGAATGATTCGCCCATCTCTCAAACTAAAAATTATTCTTCTTACACCAGTAGTACCCATGAATGTAGAATTGGTGGTGTAAGAAAGTGGTTCGAACAAAACAAAATTAAGAGTGGGGATGAAGTAGTCATTCAACTCATAGACAAAGAACGTTTCATCTACAGACTTATCCCTGAAAATAACTTTATAGTAACAACTCAAGAATTGCAACACAGTTTTGATAAATCTGATACTGAGCAGAAAGCTTCGGAAACCATTACAACTATCGCCGAATGGACTCATTTAAAAAGAGGCAAGATTGTAATTGGTGAGTATTATCGCTTAAGTAATATCTTACCTTCTGAAGAAAGACAATATGTTAGAAGAAGGATTAGCCAAACAAGGGAAAGTGTACCAGCCAATTTAAGGATTTTGTTGGAAGATATTTATCAGGGGCATTGTCAAGTATGTGATTTTTGGTTTCTTAAGAGAGATATAAAGCCATATTTTGAAACTCACCATATTGATCCGTCGAAAGGTCATCATCTTAAGAACGTACTCGTAGTGTGCGGAAACTGTCATAATCAGTTTGAATATACTTATGTAAGGCACGAGTTCAGTGATGATAGATGGCTTATCAGAGTTGCTTTCAACGAAGTAATATACGAAGTAAAACATACTGTATTAGATATAGAGAAAGAAGGATTCTTTAAAGAACTTTTTATCTAAATTGTTTCCTATCTATATTGATGAACAACAAAGCAGGAAAGAAAGGTTTTTATATGCCTAACACAGTTCGCACCCGTTTTGCCCCCAGCCCCACCGGCTTTGCCCATATGGGGAGTATCCGGACTACCCTGTTTGCCTGGCTGTTTGCCCGGCACCATGGCGGCAGTTTCATTG
Organism: uncultured Dehalococcoidales bacterium; assembly: GCA_964403625.1. Lineage (GTDB taxonomy): Bacteria > Chloroflexota > Dehalococcoidia > Dehalococcoidales > UBA2162 > CAYOHA01. Next base: position 4,511 of record CAYOHA010000075.1, read on the forward strand.
TCCGCATCGAGGATACCGATGTCGCCCGTAAGGTTGAGGGTTCGGTAGAGAATATGCTTGAAAGCCTCAGGTGGCTGGGGCTGGACTGGGACGAAGGACCGGACATAGGCGGCAAGTTCGCTCCTTATTATCAGTCACAGCGCCTGGAGCTATACCACCGGGCGGCGCAGCGCCTTATCTCACAGGGAAACGCCTATTACTGCTATTGCTCTCCGGAGCGCCTTAAGAAGATGAGAGAAGAGCAGGCTAGACGTAAACAGCCACCGGGCTACGATCGTACCTGCCGTAATCTGAGTGAGGAGGAACAATTAAAAAAGAAAGCCGAAGGCATAACACCGGTCGTGCGTTTAAAGACTCCGCTGGAGGGGCAGACCAGGTTTAGAGACCTGATCTGGGGCGAGGTGAAATTCGAGAACTCCACCCTTGATGACCTGATAATGCTCAAGTCAGACGGCTACCCTACCTATAATCTGGCTAATGTCGTTGATGATCACGCGATGGAGATCACCCATATAATCCGTGGGGAGGAGTTTATTTCCACTACCCCCTGCCACGTGCTTCTCTACCAGGCTTTCGGGTATGAGTTGCCCCAGTTTGCCCACGTGCCCAGGGTCCTGGGTGCCGACCGCGCCAAACTGAGTAAGCGGCACGGTGCGGTATCGGTAACCGAGTTTGCCAGGCAAGGTTATCTACCTGAAGCGATATTGAACTTCCTCGCTCTGCTCGGCTGGTCGCTGGACGATAAGACTGAAATTATGTCACTCCAGCAGCTTATCGAGAACTTCTCCCTAGAGAGGGTCAATAAAACAGCAGCCATATTCAACAGCGAAAAACTCGACTGGATGAACGGGGTATATATTCGCGGTTTGTCTCTTGACGATTTCACCCAGCGGGCATTGCCTTTTCTGGATAAAGGTCTGCCTCCTGCGGTGAAGCGTCCGCTCTCTGTCGATTACGTTAAGAAAATTATGCCCCTCATCCAGGAACGAGCTAAAAGGTTGAATGAAGTGCCTGAACTGGTCGAATTTTTCTTTGTTGAGCCTGAGTATCCGGCTGATGTGCTGGTTGGTAAGGATATGACCCGCGAATCAGTTACCAATGCTCTGGAGGTATCACTAAAGAGACTTAAGCAGCTGGAGCCTTTTGAGATTGAACCTATGGAGGCACTGCTCAGACCTCTAGCGACGGAGTTAGGGCTGAAGACCGGCCAGCTCTTCGGTACTCTCAGAGTGGCGACTACCGGACGTACTGCAGCCCCGCCGCTATTTCAGACGATGGCGGTGCTGGGTAAAGAACAGTGCCTTAAAAGAATTGAGACAGCATTGAACAAGCTAAACCAATAGAAGGAGTTATCTGATGCCTGATTTCGACTATCCAGAAATAACCGTTGATGTTCTCAGGGAAATTTGCGCCAGGACTTATTATACCATCGATGGACTCTGGTTCCTGGCCGTTGAGGATAAGTTCGGATTCGAGACCGCATTTGAACTGAACCAGGTTGTCTGGCGACAAGCAAGTCCCATAATAGGGAGAAGACTGCTAAGGAACCTTGACATTAGAGGTAAAACTCCGCTTCAGGCGCTTCTAGAGTTGATTTATGCTGATCCAATTATGTACCCCCACCAGCCTAAAGTGATGAGCCTTTCTGATACCAAAGCTGTACTTCGCTGTATTGATTGTCCGACACAGGCAGCCAGGATAAGAGATGGCAAAGGTGTCTATGACGGGAAACCCGGATGCTCGCTTCTTTTCAATTCATACGCGAAACTGATCGATCCTTCTATAATTGTGAAATGTTTAGCCTGTGCCCCCAACCCCGATGCCCCGGAGTACTGGTGCGAATGGGAGTTTGAAATTGCCCGGGATAGAGAAACAAACGACTCAAAAACCATTTGAACCGGGATATATTGCCCTTTACAGGTCGGGGGAACTGGAGCGCCGGGCGAAGACTCTTGAAGCCAGACTGGCTTCCTGCGATATCTGTCCCCGCAAGTGCGGCATAAACCGCCTGGAAGGGGAACGGGGATTCTGCCATTCAGCCTTTCTACCTATAGTTTCTACAGTCTGTGCCCACCACGGGGAAGAACCGGTTATTTCCGGGAGCCACGGTTCCGGGACAGTATTTTTCGGCAACTGCAATATGAAGTGCGTCTACTGCCAGAACTATCAGATCAGCCAGGACTGGAGGAGACAGCAAGCAAAGGAAATGGACTATCACACTCTGGCTGAACGGATGCTCTATCTTCAAGATGGACTGGGCTGTCACAATATCAATTTTGTATCCCCTTCTCACTTTGTCCCCCAGATGGTGAGGGCAGTACTGGAAGCAGTCTCGATGGGACTCCGGTTACCTTTCGTCTACAACACCAGCGGTTATGATTCGGTTAATACGCTCAGAGAACTTGATGGCATAATAGATATCTACCTGCCCGACCTGCGGTACTCATCTGATAAATGGGGGCAGAAATACTCCAGGACTCCGGACTATGTAGCGAATGCCCGGGCGGCTATTCAGGAAATGCACCGCCAGGTCGGAGATATAGTGCTGGACGAGTCTGGAGTAGCGCAAAAAGGGCTGATTGTACGCCACCTGATACTGCCCAATGGGCTGGCAGGCAGTCGAGAATCGCTTACCTGGCTTGTCCGCGAAGTATCTCCTACAGTCACGGTGAGTATTATGTCCCAGTACTTTCCCACTCACCGCGCTCGACGGATTCCTTTACTCTCAAGGAAAATATTATTATCAGAGTATAAAGAAGTCGTGGCACTGGTGGACGAGTTAGGGCTGGAAAACGGCTGGATACAGGAGATGGGCGCATCTGAGGACTATCTGCCCGATTTCACTGATGAAAGCAATCCGTTTAATTCAGCCGTAAGTTAGTCGAGATGAAGCGAATATAGTTGAGACTTACTTTCTCTTTCGCCTGACAAAGGCAAAACGGATTTTCTTACCGTTACGCTTGGTATCCTTCTTATTCACATTCTCAATAAATGTCTTTAAGTCGGGAAGTTTTTTCTCAGTCATTAAAAATTCCTTTTCATGATATGTTAGCGATTAGACAGCCTATTTTAACACATGTCCGTGCCTGAGCACAAAATCAAGCTTGATTCATCTGCCCTTCTCCTCTTTAAAAACAAAAGCTCCGGTGGGGCAGACGCTGACACACTCCCCACATTCCTGGCAAACCGACTTTCCCATCGGCTCATCGCCAAAAGTGGTTACCACCCTCTCAAAGCCGCGGTGGGCAAAACCGAGAGCTCCTGTGCCTTTTTGCTCACAGACCCAGACACATCTTCCGCAGAGTACGCACTTATTGGGGTCGTAAGTGAAAAGTGGATGGCTGTCATCCACAGGTAGTCCCCGCAGAATCCTTTTGAACCGTTTTGATTTTAGCTTAATGCTGAGATGATGAGCTATATTCTGCAACTCACAGGAGCCATTAGCCAGACAGTGGGCACAGTCCACCGGGTGGGTAGCCAGAAGCAGTTCAAAGGCGGTACACGCCAGCTTTAAAGCCTCCAGACCTCCGGTATTCACCACCATACCTTCTCTGACCGGTTCAGTGCAGGCGGTGACCGGTTCGGTGTAGCCTTCTATCTCAACAAAGCACAAACGGCAGGATGCTGCCGGCTCCGCTTTATCCCTGAGAGAACAAAGATTGGGGATATAGATACCGTTGTCCTCCGCTACCCAGAGGAGACTCTCTCCTTTACGGGCAGATATTTTTTTACCATCAATAGTTAGAGATACTTTTTTCATCATTTCTCTTTAGTCACCGGAACTTTGCTGGGAGGGGATAGTTTCACGATAGCACTATATTGAGGAGGACAACTTTTAAGACAGGTACCGCACTTGACACATTTTTCCTGGTCGATAACCTTGATCCTCTGCTTGTTGGGGGATATTGCCTCCACGGTACAGGTGCCGACGCAGGCATCGCAGGAACGCTCACACTTTTCTGGTAATATGTAATAGGCTATCAGTTCCCGACACATCAAGGCCGGACAGCGCCCCTCTCTGATATGTGCCTCATATTCGTCCTGGAAGTAACGTATGGTGGTCAGTATCGGATTAGGAGCTGTCTTTCCCAGACCACAGAGTGAACCCACCTTTACTTCCTCGGCTAGCCCGGCAAGCATATTGATATCTCCGGTTTCTCCTTTTCCCCGGGTAATTCTCGTTAAGACTTCCAGCATTTGTTTCGTGCCAAGACGGCAGAAAGTGCACTTACCGCAGGACTCTCTCTGGGTAAATTCAAGGAGATAGCGGGCTATCTCTACCATACAATCGTCCTCATCAAGCACCACCATGCCACCTGAACCCATCATCGCTCCGGCACTACTGAGGGAATCGAAGTCAATAGGTAAATCCAGGGCGGATTCGGGTAGACAACCGCCCGATGGTCCTCCTATCTGGACCGCTTTAAAATGCCTGCCTCCCGGGACGCCACTACCAACATCAAAGATGACCTGGCGTAATGTAGTACCCATTGGCACCTCCACCAGCCCGGTATTTACTATCTCACCTGCCAAGGCAAAAACGGCTGTCCCTTTACTTCCATCAGCACCGATGTTGGCAAACCACTCGGCACCGTTCTCAACTATGTGGCGTATAGCGGCAAGGGTCTTCACATTATTGATGAGGGTTGGTTTCCCGTAAAGACCGTTAGTCGCCGGATATGGGGGGCGATGGTGAGGCATACCTGGCTCACCCTCCAGTGAAGCAATTAAGGCAGTCTCTTCACCACAGACAAAAGCGCCCGAGCCCTGAAACAACCTGATATCAAAGTTAAAGCCGCTGCCAAGAATGTTCCTGCCCAGAAGACCCTGTTGCCTTGCCTGCTTAAGAGCGACCTGCACCCGATGCACCGCCAGGGGGTATTCGGCGCGAACATAGATATAGCCATACCGGGCACCAACAGTGTAACTAGCGACAAGCATTCCCTCCAGCACCGAGTGTGGATCGCTCTCGAGAATGGCACGGTCCATAAACGCACCGGGATCTCCCTCATCTCCGTTACAGATTACATACTTTGGCTTGCCCGGAGCACTGCGGCAAAACTCCCATTTCTGACCGGTGGGAAATCCAGCCCCTCCCCTACCTCTTAATCCTGACCTTTTCACTACCTCGATAATTTCAAAAGGCTCCATCTGAAGCACTTTTGCTAGAGCTGCATAACCGCCATTAGCTATATAATGGTCTACCTGCTCCGGGTCAATCAGGCCGCAGTTTTTCAGCAATACCTTTTTCTCATACCTGGCACGGGGAAAATCAAAGAGGCTTGGAACAAGCTCATTTTTCTCCAGAGCTCCAAGGACGAACTCAAGGCAGAGGTCATCACCCAGAATAAAATTTTTGACTAGCCTTTCGGCGATCACCGGATTGACCTGCCCGTAGCATATTGGAGGATAACCGGGCTTACTGATAACCACCAGCGGTTCAGCATAGCAGTGCCCCATACAGCCGACCTCGATTACCGGGCAGTCCAGGCCTTGCTTTTTTACTTCGTTTTTAAATGCTCGTAGTACATCCAGAGCACCAGCAGCTCGGCCGCAGGTGGCAGTACCGACCAGGATGACTGGCTTATTATTATTCCATATTGACTGCCAGTGTGACCAAGCATGGCTCCTTATCTCCTGAAAAGCAGTGGTGATGGAAGATTGATCAGTCATTTACGTTAGTTCTCCCTGCCTTTCTTTCTCTCGCTTGCTTAAAGGCGAGTAGTATGCCATCCACCTTTGTCGGCTCTACCTTCCCCTCTGGCGTATCATCAACTACCGTTACCGGTGCCATAACACAGCAACCCACGCAGGCGACACTACCAAGATCGAACTCCCGGTCAGGTGTTGTCTGTCCTACATCAATGCCCAGCCTTCTCTTCCAGGCATCCAGTGTGATATAGCCACCCTTCATATGACAGG
>CAYOHA010000076.1:0-10375 GCA_964403625.1 uncultured Dehalococcoidales bacterium
TGCGTCGGGGGCATAACTTTATGAAGAAGAATATCCCCAGCTTCGAGAATAGCTTCATTCTGGACACAGCTTCCCAGACCGGGACGCGAGGCGGCCGAAGGCTAATTGGCGAATATATAATCACAACAGATGACCTGAATTCAGGGAAAAAATATGACGACACCATCGCCGTTATCCCCCGTATGGGTCCGCCCGGAAACAATCCCTTCGTTTATATTCCCTACCGTTGTCTGGTACCGGTTAAGACAGAGGGCTTGCTGGTGGCTGGCCGCAGTTTCTCATCGGATGCTGCCGCCAACAATATGGTCAATCTCATTCCCCACTGCATCGCTATGGGGCAGGCGGCAGGTACTGCCGCTGCACTGGCAATAAAAGATAATATCGAACCGAGAAAAGTGGACTCCCGGACATTACAGGAACGACTCCTTGACCAGGGCGTCCCCTTACCCGGGGTAAGTCTGGCCTCTGCAAAAGCGTGAAATTATATCGACATTTATGTATGATATGACGTAAAGAAAGGGGGGAAGGTTAAAGTGGCTTATATTGTCTGCCCGAAATGCAATACTGAGAGCTATTTTTCCATGTCAAACTATAAAGGGCCCTTTCGGTGTATGAAGTGCAAGGAAACTTTCAACATCACTATCGAAAATGGTGAAATTAAGTCTTATGAGGGTCTTAGCAAGGAGCAACTCGACAGATTATTGATACGAAAGCATTATGAATAGACTTCTGGATGATGTTACCGTCCAATAACACGACTGGTATTAACATAGTAAAAAAAACAAAATAACTACTAAAGAATTTGAAGCTATTTTTACTCTTAAGTTTCTAATATAAAACCCGCTCGTCACCAACACGGCGGGTTATCTTTTTTTCGTCAAGGTATTCAAGGAGAGCCAGCACATATTTACGGCTGGTGTTAAACATATCCCTGACCTCACCAACTGTCACTTTGCCGTGGGTCTTTATGTAGTCTATGACCTTCTCCACCATCTCATTGTAGGCTGAAGCGGAAAAGATGACATTATCGCTTACTTTAACCACCTGTTGCCGCTCAATAAGCAGATTCAGTATATCCGCCTCAGGTATCTGGTCGCTGTAAGGTGAATAAGGATTTTGAGACAGTGACCGTAAAAAGGCATCGACTTTTGCCTGCTGGGACTGGGTAAGTATAATTTTATGTGAAGTAAGACGGACGGACAGACCTTCCTCGCTGACAATCCCTTCGCTGGAAAGCTTCTGCCAGATTACCGGTGAGTACCTGCCCAGCTTCAACCGGCTACCCAGTTCCACTTTAGGCATACCCGACCGAACCGGGTATTTTCTGTGGTAGTCCTTAAGCACGGTCGTTGCCTGTTCGGTCAGGCGTGCCCAGCCGGATGCCGTAAAAAGAAGCCTCTGCTCCCCCTCCCCAACTCCTTTCACCTTCGCCTGCTGGATAAGCGATTCTATTGACTTTCGAACTTCAGTATCGGGCAGGTCACTCTGATTTAGAAGGACTGAGAATTCAACCGGCTGCCTGGTCTCAACAAGTGCTAAAACAACTTCTTCGGTGGTACCTTTCTCCTTGACTTCCAGGTCCTGGATAACATCAGGCCGATGACGGCGAAGTCGCTTGGTATGTGAATCGACAATCTTTCCACCACCAAGAGTATCCATCGTCGAGCGAATGATATAGTGGTCACCCTTCACCAGGGCTACCGGTTCACTGAGTACCAGCTGTACCCAGGCACTTCCGCCAGGCTCAAGTCTTTCGCTCTCCAGCAAACGGACTCTTGCCATCGTCTCAGCCGCTCCAGTGTGAAAACTGACCGTGGTATTGTGAGGCAGAGGGCGGCGGAGGTAGGGAAGCAAACGAAGCCGGGCACTCAACATCGTGGTAGATATCAGCCAGCCTGGTGTGGTCAGCACATCTCCCCGCTTTAACTGTGAGGTGGCAATACCGACTAAATTAACAGCAACCCTGCTACCGGGACTTGCTCTTTCGACACGAGTCCGGTGTGTCTGCAGCCCCCTTACCCGTGACCTCAGACCCGCAGGGACAATTTCGACTTCTTGACCAAGCGAAAGTGTGCTGTCAATCAGCGTCCCTGTTATTACAGTGCCCGAGCCAGCAATGGTAAAAACTCTGTCAATCGGCAGTCTCGGTCGACCGATATCATTCCTTGACTCGGTAGAGCTTAAAAGCTTGTCTATCATCGAGACCAGATCAGTCAACCCTTCCCGGGTTACTGAGGAAACAGCAATAATGGGGGCATGAGATAAGCCGGTGGGACTGATCAGTTCTTCCACATCCATTCTAACCAGGTCTAAAAACTCCTGGTCAACCAGGTCTTTCTTGGTAATGACCACAATCCCTTTCTGTATTTCCAGCAGGTCAAGGATAGCTAAATGTTCTCTGGTCTGAGGCATCACTCCTTCGTTAGCGGCAACAATGAGCAAAGCCAGGTCAATACCCCCCACCCCGGCCAGCATGTTCTTAACAAACCTTTCGTGCCCTGGGACATCAATAATACCCACTTCCTGCCCGCTGGGTAGCTTCAACCAGGCAAAACCAAGGTCAATGGTCATTCCCCTTTCCTGCTCCTCACGTAGCCGATCAGGGTTTATGCCGGTCAGGGCCTGTACCAGGGCTGACTTGCCATGGTCGATATGTCCGGCGGTACCGAGTACAAACATATTAACCTCAAATACAATTAGACTTGACTAATGGTGGAATAGCCTTATTCCCGAGAATATCATCACCATTCCAAACTCATTACAAGCCTTAATAACATCCTCATCTCTTACCGAATTACCCGGCTCTACAACATACTTGACGCCGCTTTGATAAGCACGGTCGATAGTATCACGGAAGGGTATAAAAGCATCTGAGCTCAGAACAACACCGGTCAATCTCTTGAGCCAGTCGTTCTTCTCCTGGGAAGAAAGTTGAGGTGGTACTTTTTCCAGCGTTTCTTCAAGATTTTTACGCTCGTAAGGAGTCAGCCTGTCCTGCAGATAAAGGTCTATAGCGTTGTTCCGTTCTGGCCGACCTACCTCTTTCCGCCACTTCAGGCTAAGAACAATAGGGGGTTGGCGCCGGAACAATCGGTCAGCTTTATCCGCTGCTAGCCGGGTGCAATGAATGCGCGATTGCTGCCCCGCCCCAACCCCGATTGCCTGGCCATCAACCGCAAAACCGATGGTATTGGACTGTGTGTATTTGATAGTAGCAGTAGCCACCAGGATATCCCTTATAGCAGAGGGAGACAATTCTTTATTCTCAGTAACAACCTTCTTTAGAATACCCTCAGTTATCACCAGAGAGTTACGCTTCTGTTCAAATTGGATACCAAAAACCTCTCTGGTTTCCACATCCGGTGGATTATAGCTGGCATCAATTTCAACCACCACATATCTACCGTTTTTCTTGGGCTTGAGTATATCAAGTGCTTCTTTCTCATACCCCGGGGCGATAACTCCATCAGAAACCTCACGGCTTATCAGTCTGGCAGTAGGAAGGTCAACGGTATCACTCAAAGCTACAAAATCGCCATAGGACGATACCCGGTCAGCACCCCTAGCTCTGGCATAAGCGGCAGAGAGTGGGGACATCTCCAGGTTACCAATAAAGTAAGATTTACTCAGGGCATCACTGAGGGGAAGACCGATCGCAGATCCAGCCGGACTGACATGTTTAAAAGATGCGGCTGCCGGCAGATTTAATGCTTGTTTCAACTCCCTGACCAGTTGCCATGAGTTGAGAGCGTCAAGCATATTGATATATCCAGGGGTACCGTTCAGAACTCTGAAAGGAAGCTGTCCATCCTTCTTATATATCCGGGCAGGCACCTGGTGTGGATTACATCCGTACCGAAGAACCATCTCTCTAAAACTCATATCTACATCTCCTTCCGTTATTACCAGTACCTAGTTGTGTAATTTATTTCATATATTTCCTCTCCCCTTGCGGGAGAGGATTAAGGTGAGGGGTAGCTTCGTTTTCACCCTCATCCTAACCGAGGCTGTCCGAAAATGTCATTCTGGAGGAGCGTAGCGACGAAGAATCTCAGGGAGGGGCGGTATAATCCCCTCTCCACCCTGAGATGCTCCCGCCTGCCATAGTCCCGGAGGGACGGCGGGCAGGTCGCTTCGCTCCAGCATGACACTTTACAGTTTTCAGACAACCCCGGGACTGGAATCGTTTCGGTATTCACACAAACCAATACTAGATTTAGATACTTATTTAATTTTTAGCTAAATCCCGTAGAGATTGGAGTACAATATCGTCCTCTTCCGGCAGGACAGAACGCGGGTCAAGGAGCAGGACATCATCGCTGATACGACCGATAAGGGGGAATTTTTCATTTGCCCGTAGTGTGTAAGCCAGTTTCTGGGCGATGTTAACGCTTTTAATCTTACCTCTCCCGATAGCCACCAGCCTGGTTGGTAGTGTACTTCCCGGCAGGCTACCGCCTCCAACCATACTCTCGCCTTCTATTATCTGAGCCTTGCCACCGAGAGTCTCAGCCCACATACAGGCTCGTCGTTCGATTTCATCAAGTGGTGCTGCAATCATTCGCCACACAGGAATCTTCTGTGTCGCTTCACCCTTTAAGTAGTGGATCAAAGTAGCCGCCAGACCGGCTAGCCTTATCTTATCAATCCGTACCGCCCTGGCCAGCGGATGCTTCTTTATTTTGTCGATAAGCTCCTTCTTACCAACGATAATCCCGGCTTGAGGACCTCCCAGGAGTTTATCTCCGGAAAAAAACGCCAGTCCGACACCGCTCGAGATATTATGTTGCACCAGAGGTTCCGGAGCCAGACCATAGGCTGTTGTATCCAAAAAACAACCACTGCCCAGGTCATTGAAAACAGGAAGGTTATACCGCTGACCAAGGGCCACCAGTTCTTCGACAGTAACAGAATGGGTAAAGCCTACAACCTGAAAGTTACTGGAGTGGACCCGCATTAGCACTGCAGTGCGGGGGGTAATCGCCTGTTCGTAATCACTGATATAGGTGCGGTTAGTCGTCCCTACTTCAATGAGTTTCGCTCCACTCTGACGCATCACGTCAGGAATACGAAAACTGTCTCCAATCTCCACAGCCTCTCCACGAGAGACAATCACCTCTCTTCTCCTGGCGAGAGCAACAAGTCCCAGCAAAACTGCCGAGGCATTGTTATTAACCACCATCGCTGCCTCAGCACCGCTTAACTGGCATAGAATCTGTTCGATGTGGACCTGACGAGACCCACGTTTTCCACTATCAAGGTCAAGCTCCAGGTTGGAGTAGTCCCTGGCCACCTTCTCCATCGCCTTTACGGCTTCCTGGCTAAGCGGGGCACGACCTAGGTTAGTATGGAGCACCACGCCGGTGGCATTGATGACAGGACGTATCGTCGGTCTCTCTAACCGGTAGAGCTTAGCAGAGATAGACTCCACCACTTCATCAATAGAAGGGCATGGATTCCCGGAAGCAATTGCCAGGCGCTCAAGCTCAAGCTGGCGTCTGACCAAATTAACGATTAACTCATGGGGATAACTTCCGGCAAGCCGTTTAATCCTCTTATCCGAAATGAGTTTGTCAACACTGGGCAGATTCCGAAACTCGCTGCTCATAAATACCCGTGCTTATTTTAACACAAATAAATTTACCCTGTTAAATATACGTAAACATTTCTGAATAAGGCATTTTTGCTTTCTCGAAGCTGAGAATGCTAAAATACGGATGAAGTCGGACATAAGCCCGGTTTCCGTAATGGAGGAGTTGATGCCCAGGAGAAAAAACCTTCGCCTGACCGAAACTGTCAGAGGGTCTGGTTGAGCTTCCAAGTTAGGTCCGGGGGACCTGAATAAAGCTCTGTGTGATTTGCCTTTATTATCCGACCCGAACGTGATTCGAGGGATAGAGAGTCTGGACAATGCCGGTGTCTATAAGCTTACGGAGGAACTGGCTATTATCCAGACCGTTGATTTCTTCACGCCCATCGTTGACGATGCCTATATGTTCGGACAGATTGCCGTTGCCAATGCCCTGAGCGATGTCTATACCATGGGTGGTAAGCCACTAACGGCAATGAATATCGTTTGCTTTCCTATCGACTCAATGGATATTTCAGTTCTGAAGGATATTCTTCGAGGCGGAATAGACAAGATGGCTGAAGCTAAGGTTATACTGGTTGGCGGGCATAGCATCAATGATACCGAGCTTAAATACGGGCTTTCCGTCACCGGCACCGTACACCCTAAAAAGCTGGTGACCAATGGAGGCGCCAGAAAGGGAGACAGGCTTATTCTTACCAAGCCACTGGGAACCGGAATTATCAACACTGCCATAAAGGCAGGAATGGTTGACACAAAAACGATAGCCAGAGTGACGAAATGCATGGCAACATTAAACGATAAAGCTTCAGAATTGATGCAGGAGATAAAAGTTCATGCCTGTACCGATATTACCGGCTTTGGTTTTCTCGGTCATACTGTCCAGCTAGCCCAGAACAGCAAGGTAGGCATTAACATCAATGTTGCCTCCATCCCATTTTTCCCGGAGGCTGGCGATTTTGCCAGGCAGGGACTTTGCCCGGCAGGATTACACCGGAACCGTGAATTTTACTCCCCTCAGGTCAAGACAGCCAGTGAATTACCCGCCTACACCCAGGACATCCTTTATGACCCTCAGACCTCGGGGGGATTACTTATCTCTCTAGGGGCAGGAAAAGCAGAACTGCTTCTTAATAGATTAAAGCAAGCAGGCGTAGAAGACGCCGCTATCGTCGGAGAAGTGGTTGGGGAACCAAGCGGAACGGTTACCATCAAACGATAGCCTGGTACCCGTGGGAAAAAACCCTTAAACTCCCAACCGGTTAAGATCACCTTCATTAACAGCCTCGAGATTAGCGAATAAATACCTAGTATTATCGTAATGGCAAAATATAGTCTTTACCGAGATAAAAACCTCCTGGTTATCTTCGGAGTGACCCTGATGGCAGTGCTCGGGGTATCCAGCATCACTCCGGCTTTCCCCACTATGGCAAGTGAACTGGGTGTTACTGGCAGTCAGATAGGGCTGCTTATTACTTTCTTTACCCTGCCTGGAGCTATCCTGGCACCTCTGATGGGGGTACTGGCTGACCACTATGGTCGGAAGAGAATTCTGGTGCCTTCTCTCTTCCTTTTTGCTATCGCCGGTACAGCCACCGCATTTATCAGTGACTTCACCTTCCTTCTGGTAATGAGAGGTATCCAGGGTATAGGAGCGGCTTCACTCGGCTCCATCAACACCACTATCATTGGTGACCTTTACTCAGGGAAACAGAGGGTTGAAGCCATGGGACTTAATGCCAGCGTCTTAAGCATCGGCGTCGCTTCCTATCCGGCGATAGGCGGTGCCCTAGCACTGCTAGGCTGGAATTACCCTTTCCTGCTGTCAATAGTGGCTCTCCCTATAGGTATTCTGGCACTTACCATCCTAAAGAATCCCGAACCCAGAACTTCTCAGAATATCAGAGAATACCTGAGTGGTACCTGGGCATACCTGAAAAATATCAAAGTCGCCGGGCTGTTTACTGCCGGGATGCTCTCATTTATCATTCTTTACGGTGCTTATCTGACCTATTTTACCCTGCTAATGGGAGAATCATTTGGCGCCTCGTCTCTCATTATCGGCGTTATTATGTCCGGCGCATCACTATCCAACGCCGCCATTGCTTCGCAACTGGGTAGAATAAATAAGTTATTCTCTCTACCTACCATAATCAAGCTGGCTTTTACTATCTATGCTTTTGGTCTGGCTCTCATACCATTTATGCCTAAATTATGGCTACTCCTGATACCGGCCACTATCTGCGGTATTGCCAGTGGAGCTAATATGCCAAGTATCCAGACATCAGTTGCTGAGCTTGCGCCGCTCGAGTACCGGGGTGCTTTTATGTCGCTAAATACGACCATGCTAAGATTAGGACAGACTCTTGGACCACTGCTTACAGGGCTTGTCTATACTTATCTGGGATTGGACGCCACCTTCTTCGCCTCGGCTGCTCTAGCGCTGCTGATACCCTTGGTATCTATAATTAGTAATAAAAAGAAATTTATTTAAACTTTTAACCTTACTTAACAATTTACCCTCCCGTCTGCCAAAGTCTTGTACGGCGGGCAAGCGCTCAGGAGACCGCTAAATGTAAGCAATTGTTACATAACAATCTGCTTTATAATGACTTGAGTGTTGCCATTAAATATTTGCATTTCGTCTTGATAGGTCACTGGCTATGTTTAGTAGTCCTCCGAAGATGAAAGAAAGACAAAATATCACGTAAGGTATTATCAACCAAATCTCCCACCGGGTACCCATGACTATTATCAGCACAGGTATCACTACAATTAGTTCTATTAATCCTCCTTGGGCTGGCTTTTTCCACGATATGTAGATAAGAACTAATAGAAGTGGAACAAGATAAAACACACTGGCGACAAGATAATCGGGTGGGTTTGGTGGTGAACCATACATTATAAAAATAGCCACACCAAAGGCGTATAGCGCTGCCATAATTACCGAACTTAAAGAAATAAAAACAGCCAGTTTATGGAGCTTTCTGGATAAATTTGATTCCTCTTTAGTAGTGGCTTTCGTTATAAATCCGCCCACTGTGGATAGTATTCCTCCGATGAAAAACAATCCGTAGATAACGAGATATGCTGTCACTGGTATCAAAGTGAATAGATTGGGAGTATATATCTGATTCCCAAGCAATTTGTAGATTCCGTAGATTACTGCTATAACACCACCAAAGGTTGGCCATCGCCAGCAATACATAGCTAGAGAGATCGCTATTCCGCCATATACTAATGTCTGTGCCAACCGAGAATCAAGACCAAGCGACATCGGATCGTATCCTGGATAATAGAAAAAGAAACTTCCAATAAGAATCCCTGACGCAGAAGAAATGAGTAATACCCTTGATAAAGGTATCAATTTGAAAAATTTAGAAAATACGAGTTTTTTTGATTGCATTATGTCTATTGTTTAAGAAACTCCTTACTTAATCTGTATTTATTGGTGAATACTATATCATCATTGTGCATATTGTGTATTATCTATATTTTTATTGTCGAAGGAAGTCAATTGAACAGAGACCAGATCTCGCGAAACAACATCCTGGCCTCTGTTCATTTTCCTAAAATTATAACTTGTGATTAAGGTACCTCAATGAAAGTAGTCCAACCGTCACAATCATAATAACAGATCTGTCCCCACCACCATCCGTCATCATAATTGTAAAAATACAATTCGTCCACGTAAACATCCCATCCGTTGTCCTCGTCGGCGATATACCATATCCAAGCTTCAACATCATTGTGCCATCCTCGATATGGAAAATAATCACAATGTGCTGTTACTAATATCCAATCACCCCAGGATGAATTATACATGTGGTCACCGTTTGCCGCATATAATCTGTAATGCATACCAGACGTGTCCGATTGGTCTGTTTTCATACCTTCATCAGTATCAGGATCCCAGCCAGAGCCATCATTTAGTTCATTGTATATGGTAGACCCTGTATAAATGAATCCGTCATCTGAGAAACCATTCTTCACTGTTGTTTTATCGGCATCTCCGGCAAATATTAACACAGCGGGATGGTCAACATATGCTGCATGATCCTCGCCACCTATTTCATCGGGGTCATTTGCATCATAATTATATACTACATCGCCGTAGTAATATAACGATGTGAGATTATCGTTATAAAATGCTAGTGCAGATGCGTTATATACTATTGACGCTATTATTGCCAAGACCAACCCAACGAATATTTTCTTACGTATTTTACTCTCCAATATTTGTTTATTGTTTGTCCATATAATGGTAACCTATTTGTACAGGTCTTCTGTGCGTGCCGTAACTGGACGGCTTATAATGGCAACAACCTTTTGCTTGTTAAGATCTACAAGAATCGAGAGAGCTTTTACTTCTTGGGTTTTACGTTGCGACTGTTCAATATAGTGTGGAAATACAGGATACTTCTCTTTATCAAATTCTGGATAAGGCCAGTCATATTCGATTTCATAAGATTGATCAAGCCATATTTCCAAACTGGCACCTATAATTTTCTGTCCTTCTCCGACCCAAATACCTACGCCCTCAGGCGCAACTTTAAATTGTTTATTTCGTAAGAGTTCTTTCACTCTAGAATCATTCAGGGTGATTCTAACAGCAGCCTCTTTTTCATCGACCGTAAGCTCCTTGATTGGCATAGCTTTTCTGGAGAAATACGACAGTTCATTAACTCTTTCGTTCTCGATATCAATAGACATCAGATAACTATCGTTATGCCCAATATTTAATACTCCTACTACCTTTTCAATCACACTTTTATCGGTTTTACC
>CAYOHA010000077.1:0-4523 GCA_964403625.1 uncultured Dehalococcoidales bacterium
TTCCACGACCTCAGACATACCTTTGCTAGTCTTATGTTATTACGTGGAGCGAAGCCAAAGGTTATCAGCGAAGCTCTAGGCCATGCCTCGGTAGCCTTTACAATGGACACCTACAGCCATATAATTGAGGGGATGCAAGAGGACGCTATGGCGCTGCTGGACGAAGTGCTGCCGGCAGGGAAAAACGGGGTAAAAAATAAAATTAACGCCAATTTAACGCCAATAGCAGACATAACGGTAAATGCAAACTAGATTTTAGCTTCAAATGCCAGCGTAGCTCAGTGGCAGAGCAGCGGTTTCGTAAACCGTCGGTCAAGAGTTCGACTCTCTTCGCTGGCTCCACTTTTTGAAGCTAAGATCTGCACTAGAAGAAATTTCTGAATTAGATATAATATATTTATTGCTAATAAATTGCTACTAATAATTTTCAATATGTAGGGTGAATAATGACAAAAGTTAGAATCAGAATGATTTCCCTCAACATCTCGGTGATAATATTGATACCGGGGTTTGCCAATCTTGTACTAGAACACATCAATAAAGGAAATATATACTTTGACTAAGAACCATAATCTTGCTCAGCTCCAACAGGCTATCGAAGGTTTTAACGAGGCTATCCGCCTCAACCCTAAGGATGTCGGAGCCTACAACGATCGGGGTACAGCCTACAGTAAACTGGGGCAGCACCAGCAAGCTATCAAGGACTACAACGAGGTCATCCGCCTTAATCCTGACTATGCCTTGGCCTATAACAACCGGGGCAATGCCTACGATGAGCTAGGGCAGCACCAGCGGGCTATCGAGGATTATAACGAGGCTATCCGCCTTAATCCTGACTATGCCTTGGCCTATAACAACCGGGGCAATGCCTACGATGAGCTAGGGCAGCACCAGCGGGCTATCGAGGACTACAACAAGTCTATCCGCCTTAACCCAGAATATGCCGAAGTCTACAACAACCGGGGCTTAACTTACAATAAGCTGGGACAGCACCAGCAAGCTATCGAGGATTATAACGAAGCTATCCGCCTTAATCCCGAGTATATCTTAGCTTACAATAACCGGGGCGTAGCCTACGATAAACTTGGGCAGCATCAGCTGGCTATCGAGGACTACAATGAGGCCATCCGCCTCAACCCTGAGTATACCTTAGCTTACAACAACCGGGGCAATGCCTATAATAACCTGGGGCAGTACCAGCGAGCTATCGAGGATTATAACGAAGCTATCCGCCTTAATCCCGAGTATATCTTAGCTTACAATAACCGGGGCGTAGCCTACGATAAACTTGGGCAGCATCAGCTGGCTATCGAGGACTACAACGAGGCCGTCCACCTCAACCCCGAGGATATCGATGCTTACTTCAACCGGGGCTTAGTTTACTATAATCTAGGGCAGCACGAGCAAGCTATCGAAGACTACAACAAGGTTATCCTCCTTAACCCCGAGGATGTAGATGCCTACAACAATCGGGGCTTAGCCTTCGGTAAACTGGGACAGTACAAGCAGGCTATCGAGGACTACAACGAGGCTATCCACCTCAATCCCCAGGATGCCAAGGCTTACTACAACCGGGGCTTAGTTTGCTATAATCTAGGGCAGCACCAGCAAGCTATCGAGGATTACAACGAGGCTATCCGCCTTAATCCCAACTATACCGAGGCTTACTACAACCTGGGCTTAACCTACGATAAACTGGGACAGTACCAGCAAGCTATCGAGGAATACAACAAGTTTATCCACCTCAACCCTGAAGATTCCAAGGCTTACAATAATCGGGGATTAGCCTATAATGATCTGGGGCAGCACCAGCAAGCTATCGAGGACTACAATAAGGCCATCTGCCTCAACCTCGACTATGCCGAAGCCTACTATAACCGAGGCAATGCCTACTATTACCTAGGGCAGTACCAACAAGCTATCGAGGACTATAACAAGGCTATCCGTCTCAAATCCGACTATGCTGATATCTACTACAACCGGGGCTTAGCCTATGGTAAACTAGGGCAGCTTCAGCGGGCTATCGAGGACTACAACGAGGCTATCCACCTCAACCCCGACTATGCCGAAGCCTACTGCAACCAGGGCAATGCCTACTATAACCTGGGGCAGTACCAACAAGCTATCGAGGACTTTAACGAAGCCATCCGCCTCAACCCTGAGGATTCCGAAGCCTACTACAACCGCGGCAATGCCTACTATAGCCTGGGGCAGCACCAGCAAGCTATCGGGGACTTCGACGAGGCTATTCGCCTCAATCTCGATTATGCCAAGGCTTACTGTAACCGGGGATTTTCTTACATATACTTGGGGAGAAAAGCCGAAGCCATAGCAGACTTAGAAAAATTCATTACACTCACTGATAATTCCCAAGAGATTCAATGGGCACAGCAACAGATTGAAAAACTCAAATAGTGACAAGAACTAGCTATGCCTGTCAATATCATATTCAATAATAAAGGAATGCCAAGGTATATTCACTACAATAAGATTATGTCCCTTATCATTCCCCTTTTAGAATCCTTTCTTTTTTACAACATAGTACTAGATTGTTGCCTTAGCTCCCTAGGTAGATGGATCACTTATCTTCGATTGATGTTAGCCTAATCTGGGATAGACGGTGTATAATAGAGCCATTCTTGGGGGGTAAAGGTCGCACATACAATGTGCAATATATACAATCGAGAGAAAACAATACTTCTCAAAGAGTGGATAGAATTCCCAAGGAGGTGAGTGACGAGCACCCGATCTGATTTGGATACTGGCAATAAGCAGGTCCTGGCCGACACCTTCCGCAATCTCGTACGATACGCACTGCAGAAGACCAGGCGGGACGCGAACCTCTTTGGAGTGACGGTGAGCAACTTCACAGTGGCAGCTGTGGACGGGAGCCTTGCCGCTAGTACCAACGCGACGATCTCTGGAGAGCGGGACATGCCTACGGTTGCGACGCTCATCAAGAAAGCCCACAGACACTCCCTTACCTTCCATTTCTACTGGAGAGTGACCGAGGATCGCTCCCTACAGGCTGCCTTCGATTTCTCGTATGAGGATGGCGATCTGAATATTAGGTTGTTATGGCTCAGGCTACCGGATCTGGTTCCTATCTCGCCTCGCGTCGGCGTCATTGACGGCCGTAAACCGCTTGAGGAGGCAGTCGCTGAACTGTTGATCGTGAAGAGAGGTCGGCTCTCAGCATATCCTCCCCCAACCTAACTAGGCAACCCTCTCAATAGGACATAAGGAGAGGAGATAAGTTATGGGGAGTACGGATTACGGCTTCGCGATGCCCGGTGACGTGCGAAAAGCCAGGAAACTTTACCGGTTTTTCCAACCGCACGGCATTATGGTCCTAACAGGCTGGAGTCTACGAGAGGTCACCAGTTTCTATCGCCAGGAGCTCTGGAAACAGGGGCTTAAGGAAGAAAAGTTCTTTGAGACTGAGGTTAAAAATTTTGCTAATCTTGTATTCTCGGGATTACCTCGCGGACGCGCGATTATTGTCAGCGTTATGGAAGCACCAGATCAAAACCTGCGGGTGATCACCATAGATATAAAAGATGCACGGCGCTATACAACGCCTCCGGGGTACGAAAAGTTTAGTGGATTGTAATAAGCTCATACCGATGCAAGCATGGGCTTTAGAACAACTTAAGAAATTCATTCCTATTGTTTTTGATGGACCCGACACTTTACAACTTGCTCCACAACTGGCCAAGCAGTAAATTAACGATTAAAGAAGGAGCAAGTTATGGTACAGTAGTTAACCGATAACTTCTGGCAGCTGAAGCAAGCAGCAATATACACGCTCATTAGGTTTTTCTATACTCTTGCCAAAGCATATCCTTTCCCCTCAACATAGCTATACCTACAGCGGAACATTGATGCCGATGACTACGTGGATATATTAACCGCTGTTTTGAATGGAAATTCCATGCGGTTGTTGAATCCACATCTTGAATATGCCGAGATTCCTCAACGGTGCTAACATCATAAGCATCAGGATTCTCCCCCTTCTTTTTTGCTTCCGCACAGGCTATCTCAAAAATCTTTTTGTTCATAATTTCCTCTATTGTCTATAGTATTACGTTCAGTTGCAAATTAGTAACAATATTCCAGCCTTAGTTTGAATATATAATTCTTCAATATAAAAATTATTTCAGGGATACTGCTAGATGGCTTTACATTGTTATTAAGAGTTAAGAGTTGGTTGAGTATCCTTAGTCGAATTCAGCCTACTACACATATTAAGAAATTGAGTATATATTATTCGATATAATTGTCAATACCCTGAAAAGTGACAATCCTTATAAAAATGTTTATCGTTAGCTTTGTTTTTAGCGTAAGACGAAATAAAATATGACGTAAAAAATACTCCTTCTTAAAAACTGTTGACTTCTAATATTACCAAAGATAGAATTTGAATACTGAAATGTGCTGATATTACGCTATGTTGGGTAGAATTTTTACTCCCAATTTTCAACAACTCTGGGAGGTTTAAAAGGCTTGGGTAAATTAAAGTG
>CAYOHA010000077.1:4533-10325 GCA_964403625.1 uncultured Dehalococcoidales bacterium
AAAGTGCCCTGAATGTGGGAGGACTTTTCCTGGCGAGTATATTCTAGCATGGCATCGTAAAGCAGATCACCCGCAATCTTACCTAACGCCTGTCAATGCCAATAACAATAACAATCTCAGAAATAGCATCATCTGTTTAAGTATAGGCATCCCCATGTTTGTCTATGCAATAATTTATGTAACGAATATTGAAAATTTGGGGGATGGGTTTTTAGTTGCAGTGGGTTTCCTTTTAGGCGGAGAATTGGTGTCGTTAGGTCTTAGGCTGTTATTTCGTTGGTTTAATAAAAGATAAGTTTGTGCAATAAATTGAAAATCATACGATCCATCGAAAAGTCTCCTACTGCCATCATATTAACCAATGACCATTACCCCAGTGTGGTATAATGGCTCTTGCCGGGGCGGTGGAGCACCAGCCCAAATACCAGGTTAGAGACTGAGAAAGCCTGGGGCGTCAGGGCATAGCCTTAAAGGCTCAACAATCCCGTCTACGGGAGCGCCAGTCTCCTTGTGACATACCCGCCCCGGTCTCTCGCTGTCTGGGAATCGGCATACCACTGCTACCTCAGACGTGTGACAGAGGTTGGCGATTCTGTAGCTTAAGGAGTCAACAGCTTCATTGTACAGTCTAATACTAGTTATGGGCAACTCGTCGGAGGATAATTGCACCATTCGTTTCAGGCGTGCCGATAGGTTGCACAATTGTCAGAATTGTTTGATAAGAGGTTAATATTGCCAGGGAAGCATGGCGGTCCTTGAAGTGTGTAACTTATCATTACATATAATAGCTCTACACCATAAAGTAAAGTTGGGCTTTCTCAACAGGGGGACTATTAACCACTTCAACTTTAGGTAAACACCCGGCACACAGATAATAATATCGCAGACTATCTTCAGATTTAATAGCTTTACCCAGCCGCTCCTTGAGCTTCTTCAGCCTTGAAAAGTGCTACGGATTGATATAGCATTACAGTCAAACAGTTACTATCGAGAGATACGAATATGCCCAAATTTGTAAAGTGGGTACCGACACCGCCCCAAATTATCGATTCATTTTTCGAACTCGTGCCGGTATCTTCATCTGACATCGTCTATGACCTGGGATCCGGTGATGGCAGACTGCTCTTTGCTGCTCTGGAAAAAGGCGCCGGGAAGTGTGTCGGGATAGATATAGATCCTCACTGTGTGAATGTCGCAAGAGAGGAAGCGAAAAACAAAGGCCTAGAGCAAAAAGTCACGTTCATTGAGAGTGATGTGCTGGATCAGGACCTGTCGGAAGCTTCAGTAATACTAGTCTATCTTCTGCAAAGTGGTATTGCATTTTTAAGGCCGAAATTCGAGACAGAACTTAGACCTGGAACAAGAATCGTCATAGAGACATACCCCGTCCAAGGCTGGAAGCCGGTCAAGATTAAAGAGTTAAAAAGCAGGAATTTCTATCTCTACGTCATGCCGCCCGAACGGACGGAAGACTACGACCCAGAACCCTCGGATACCGCCACCGAGTATGACTGGTGGTACTGGCCATAACTATATCGTGAACTATCGGTATCTGTCTAGGCTTCACACTGCTGATGAAACAAAATATCATTTCGAGAATACATAGCTGTGGGTTTAACTGATACTAAAAAAAGACCCGGTGGATATTACGTCTGAAGTTCAAGCGTAAAGCATCCTATTAAAAAAGGAACTATTATTTCCGGAAAACCTTAATATTCTCGGTCACATAAGCTGCTACGGGCTACATCTCTTTACTGATTCTATTATTGCCCTGATATTTTCTGGTTTAGCTTCGTCTATAGAACTTCCGTGTGAAAGGATAAAACTACCTCCTCTACCGCAAACCTTGTTAGTTTCTTGCAGTATTTTTCCACGTCATGCGTTGTGCCTTTTTTCTGTGCAAATGAACATCCTAACCAAACATTCAGTTTTTCACTTGTACTCAGATACTAACGTAATCCCTTCTCTGCTTGTTTTACAACAGTATTCACTATCCAGTTCGACAGCCATCCCTTAGCTCCCTGCTTCGCCATTGATAACCTATCCATTACCGTGCTCATTCTATGGATTTTCCCATCACGAAACTCCCACGCACATATAGCCAACACTTCTACTCTCTTACCTTCAAAGGTCCCTGCGATATCATGTTCGACAAAAGCTTTATCGCCCTGTATTATGATGCCATTCCCCGTTTCTGTAATCTTCATATCTTGCATAGACTTAGCCATCCACGTCAAGTAGCGTTTCACCTGCTCCTTACCGATAAATGTGCCCGAAGTGGTAATCCAGACCCCATCTTCTGCCCAAAAGGAAAGCTCTTTCTCTACATCCCCTTTCTCCATTGCCCCAAAGCACTCACGCATGATACTCACAATCTTTTCGTCAGACATTTTATCTCCCTCCCTCACTGTTTTACTAATAAAAAGGTGCGCTGAATTCCGCCATAATTGATGGTTCCTGGCGCACCTTCTTATCCAACATTACTACCCCACGTTTAGTTCATTTGGTACTTCTCGTTTCTTTCCTGGTAAAGCCGATTATACTCTTTCTCTAGCCTTTGTCAATACCCCAAATAAGGTGCTAATAGTGGTTTTGTTGATGTAACTTTTAGCCATTTTGAGAGTGTCGAAAAAGTATTCTCTTTACCCAAATTTTCACCTCCATAAAGGTTAATTAAGAGTGATTTGAGATTAAAAATTCCCCTATATTTGCATTTTTCAAAGGGAAATGGGACTTTTTCGGCAGTCTCATAAAGTGTCGTGAGGCAATAGGGTAAAAAATTAATAGCAGAGTTATAAAATTAAACGACTATGACACTGAAAGTTATGATTAATCTGACCGGAAAAGAAAGTAACGAAGGTTGTATTTCGATTGAATCTACATCCCGGCGGCCTTCAGGATATCGGGAACCACTTCTTCTTTGCCGATAGCCATAATGTGGACACCATCGCAAACGGAATTCTTTTTCAGGGCGGCAATCATCCGTCCGGCAATTTCAATACCTTTAGATAGTGCCTCACCCTTAGGTGCACTCGCCAATTCATCAATAAGGGTTTGAGGCACAAAGATTCCAGGAACATTTTCTGTCATAAACTTTGCCATTCTGGCTGAGGATAGCAGGACTACCCCTGCTAGTACTTTGACAGGAAACCTACGGGCATATAGCATAAATTTGGCGAAATTTTCCAGGTCGTAAATTGCTTGAGTCTGGAAGAATTCGGCACCGGCTTCGACTTTCTTTTCAAACTTGATTAGCTGGGGTTCAATGGGTCGCGCCTCAGGGGTGACTATGGCACCAGCGCAGAATTCTACTGCACCATCAAGTTTGTTACCTCCGAGGTCCTTGCCTGACTCCATCATTCGAATTGTGCTCAGCAGTTGAACAGAATCAAGGTCAAAAACGCCTTTAGCCTCCTTGTGGTCTCCCACTGGAACGGCATCACCAGTGAGACAAAGTACATTCCTTATTCCTCTGGTGTAGGCGAATAGAAGGTCAGCCTGGAGAGCCAGGCGGTTACGGTCGCGGCATGTCATCTGTAAAATAGGCTCGCTACCCTTCTCCTTAATAGCGATGCAGCCGCCGATAGATGGGAATCGCATTACTGAGCTCTGATGGTCAGTAACATTAAGCGCATCCACCTTATCCTTGAGGAGCTCAATGTGTTCGAGCACTTTATCAAGGTTCGTCCCCTTCGGTGGTGAAATTTCACTGGTAATGACGAACTTACCGGATTCGAGGGCGTCTTTAAAATGTGAAACCATTGTCCTGGCCTCCTCGCTCACTGGACTCTAACGGTTCTTGGTCTTGGCACGACCTGAAAATTGTGGGGAGGGTGGTATTTTCGCATCAAATCAAGCCTGCCCTGATCTCTCAGGCGTTCATAGATCAGCGTCCAGGCGCAGTCCTTTTCCTTGTCAACTTCGCACTTACCGTTATTGGTACCGCCACATGGACCGTTCACCAGCCCTTTGTGGCAAGCAGTAATCGGACAGATTCCGGCAGTCTCACCAAGAATACACTGACCGCACTGGGCACAGACCTCACAGAAATAACCCGGAGTATCTTCTACAGCAATGAACAGGGTGTCAAGTGCTGGAATAACCGGACGGTCAATATATGAACAAATCCGGTGTATTCCCAAGGCACAGGACATTGCCAGGATACAATGAGCATCGTTAATGGCTCGTCTGTTCTCTTTCATCGCTACTTCGGTCATTTCATCACAGGCAGTAGGAATAACCGTCCAGCCACTTACCCTCTTGCCCAGCTCCTGAAGACGTTCCTTCATCTCTTGGACCTGGTCAATCCCACCAGTTTTAGTCATAGTAGTACAGGTGCCACAACCGATGATAAATAGCCGGTCAAGATTAGCTAGTTGTTCTTTAATTTCATCAAATGGTTTCTGCCTAGTTATTGATTTCATAGTCACCCTCCCATATCTTCGGTAAGGCTGTCAGACTACCTTTCCAGGTCACATCTTAAGCACCGCTTGGCTTCCTGTATGGCTTTCCCTTCGGTAAAGGCGAGTTCCACTTCAGCGAAGTTCTTCTTTCTTTCTTGGACAGCCAGTGTCGGCGCCAATAGTCTCGGTTGAACTTCCCAGGATTCTTTTATTTCCTGACTTGGTAGCTCGCTAGCAACTTCAGTCTTAAGGTCGTATATTTCTACTCTGGAGGAGTCCCCCCTCAGGTATTTGTCTATCGAAATAGCTGCTCTTCTGCCCGCAGCGATAGCTTCAATCACCATTCCCGGTCCAGTGACAAAGTCACCACCAGCAAAGACCCCGCTAACGTTGGTAGAGAGGGTATTGCCATCAACAACTAATGTTTCCAGGCGAGTACGTTCCAGGGCGCTATCAGCGGGAAGGAAGGAGAGGTCAGGGGCTTGCCCTACGGCTGCAATTACAGTATCTGCCTCGACAAAGTGTTCAGAACCGGGAATTGGTATTGGCCGGCGGCGACCACTTTCATCAGGTTCTCCCAGCTTCATACGGCTGCATTGCAGGCCAGTCACTTCCCAATTCTCACTGACTATCCTCGTGGGAGAGAACAGGAAGTTAATATGGACACCTTCAGCGACTGTCTGGTCATACTCAACTTCGGTAACAGGCATCTCGTCCCGTGAACGCCGGTAGTAAATATGTACTTCTTCAGCACCAAGGCGAAGAGCAGTCCGAGCTGAATCCAGGGCTACATTTCCTCCCCCGATAACCGCAACACGCTGGCCAATATTTATTTGCCTACCAATCTTTACATCTCTCAGGAACTTTAGACCGTAATAGAAGCCGGCGATATCCTCAAGTTCGCCGGGAATACCAACACGTTGACTCCTCTGGGCACCGGCGGCAACAAAAACAGCCTTAAAACCATCTTTCCTGAGGTCTTCCACGGTGAAGTTTACATTAATTGGAGTATTATATTTTATATCTACCCCTTTTTTATTAATATAGTCAATCTCTCTTTGAATGATATCCCGGGGCAAGCGGAACTCGGGTATTGCTACTGATAACATTCCACCGCCGATAGGAAGAGCCTCAAAAACCGTGACCGGATAGCCTGTCTGAGCCAAAAAGTAAGCACAGGATAATCCGGTAGGACCGGCACCGACCACAGCTACTCGCTGAGAGTGAGTGTGAGGAAATGGTTCCGGGTCTTCGGTTACGTTCTTATAATACCAGTCAGCAGCAAAACGCTTGAGTTCCCTGATAGCCACAGGGTCATCCAGTTCCCCGCGATGGCACCTGGTCTCACAGGGATGGTGACAGATACGCCCACAGATAGCCGGAAAGGGA
>CAYOHA010000078.1:0-10181 GCA_964403625.1 uncultured Dehalococcoidales bacterium
ACATTGCTGTTAAAAGCCAGTAGGTAGAATTACCTCTCCAATCAACAAAATGGCTTTTTGTATAATGGCGGAAGATCTTGGAAAATAAAACGCTGTAGTAACTTCGCGGACACGGATTCTTAGCCAATCCATTGGTATCCACATTCCACGATAGGATTGCAATCCTTTATTTAACATTGACCTAAAATAATATAGAACATATAATTTCCAACAAGTAGTGATATGAGACTCAATGTTATACCAAAAACAACCCTTGGCAAATGGTCTGTAGGACTAAGTATTTTATTTATCATTTTGATTTGGATTAAAATACAGTTCTCTCTCCGTGTGCCTACATTTGCCATTGCTACTTTAGGACTGATAGGATTTATTATAAGCATAATAGCAATATTCAAAAATAAGGATAGGTCTATTTTAGTTATATTACCTATCCTGGTTGGTATTGTAATTATATTGTGGACTGCCGGTGAGTTGGTATTTCCACATTAGCAAATTTCCAAGAAGAATAAGCCATGACATGATTCCACATTGAGCTACACGCTAATATATTCCATTAATGGATTAATATCAGGATGTTGACATCATCAAACCTTGAACTATATTGTATAGAATATGATGACATCTGACTGACAAAGACAATCAAAAAGGAGGCCCTCCTGTATGGCAGAATTGGAACAACTAAAAAACCTTAGGCATGAGTCAAATCTAGTCGAACTGAAACCGTGGAAATCCATGCATAAAAGCATTACTTTGCCGATGATTACGGCACTGGGAGAGAAGGATATTCCCGGCTCCCAACTGATATTAGGATTCGCGTATATCGACCAGCCGGAAGACGAGATTGGCATAGCCACGCATATACACCCCGACCGTGACCAATGGATCTTCCTGTTCGGCGCCAAGAACTTCGTGGAATTCGATGCCGATGCAGAATTTTACCTTGATGGTAAATGGCGTAAAATCAATTATCCCTTTTACGCCTATATCCCGAAGGGGATGACACACGAACCGTTGCGCATTACGCGCGTGGGCAAGCCGCTCATCTTCATCGATGCGAGATTTGGCCCCAATGACTGGCCCATGGAGTTCGTCGGTGAGAAACCCCGCAAGAAAGCTTAAGAACAGACTACATTATGACGGCTGAACAATTTATGTACGCATGAAAGGGCAAACATCCCGAAGGTCTTTTGACGGCAACAATTTGGTATTTCGTGATCTTTGAAGAACTGCAACACAATAAATCCCAGTGTGGCCCAAGGTAATCGGGTCTTTTAGTATGGCTTGGGCTGAGTCAGCAATGCGAAGAGCCTGACCTACTTATAGTGGTGCGGTAAAATGATAGGTGCCGAAGATATCGCCTACATCATATGGTTTGAGTAAAGAATCAATTTTCTTTTGTTAAGGTTTCTGTCTAGCCACCTTTTATCGTTTTCTCTGCGTAACATTATGGCATTTTTTTAGTGTCATGAATGTGACTTATTTAGGAGTTCGCTTCAATCTTAATTATTGAGAACGAGTTTATGTGTGATATAATATAATGGAGCTATGCCAGAGGTGAAGCCTTGAGTAATCTAGATTTTTTAAAATTCGAGAGTAAACCATCTTTACGAAAGCCTTATCTCGTGTGCGGTCTGAACGGTTCCTTCAATGGCGGCAATGTATCGGTAGGTGGTGTCGATTACTTTATCAGTCAATTTGGTGCAGTGAAATTCGCCGAGATGCCAGCCTCGCGTTACCATATTTACCAGATACCGGGGGTAGATAGTATACGTCCAGTCTTCAAAATGCAGGAGGGGCTGATTGTCGACGCTAATTTGCCTACCAACGAATTTTATTACGCTACGAATACCGGTTCAGAACATGACCTAATATTATTCCGAGGTCATGAGCCGGCTCTTAATTGGGAGGAATACGCCGAAAATGTCGTAGATTTGGCACGCCAATTCGGAGCTATCAGACTCTATGTTATGTGCGGCCTTTTGGATATGACTCCTTATACCCGCGAACCAATAATCTCGTGCACCTGTACTGACTCGAAAGTCAAGCGGGAAATGGAATATTTTCAAATTACGTTTTCTAACCGGGAAGGTATGGCCTCATATGGCCAAATGCTGATACATACCTGTCAGAAAAAAGGCCTGGAAGGCGTAAATTTTACGGTCAGAGTGCCGTGCTATCCGGAATTCAACGTTTTTCTCGGTGATTGTCCTAAATCATTGAAAGCAATTCTGGTGCGGCTTAAAGATCTCATGCATTTCAATATGAATTTCAATGAACTTGATGCCGTAATTAAAGAAATAGAAGAGAAACTGAATATCATCCGTCAGCAAAACTCGAATTTCAACGCCCTTCTTAACGAGTTAGAGAAAAAATACATTGATATGCCGTACCATGAATCACTTGGTATTTCTCCCAGTGACGCAGTTCGGTTAGCCGAAGAGTTCCTTAAGAATAACAAAGGCTAACACTTTATTTGATTTTTTAGGTGTTCCGGCCTTTGTTATCGTAACCGCAATCGATAATGGTTTGTAACAGCTTTTCTTACTTCTTCTCGCGAACGTATCCCGGTGTCATAAAGCTGCTTTAAAAACGCTTCTCTTGAAGCTAACTCAGAAAATACCCGTTTACATCTTATCCCGAACTTACTAAAAAGTGCCTCCTGCAAAACGTTGTCTTCGGGATATATAAATCCCCCGTCCAATGACTCCCGGACTGCTAGTGTTTGGGCGGTGAGTTTGTCAGCGTCCATGTTGACGATAGTTACAGTGTAAATACGTCTGATAGGCTCGTCGTTATAGGAACGGCCGTTTGTCGCATAGAGTGTGACTACTACGCCCAGATGCGCGATATCCGATAGAGGCACGTTCAGGAAACTATGTAGTAAATAGGCCACGTCCCTGATGTTCCCAGCATGGATCGTTGTTCCCAGGCGGTACCCCCGCCCTAGCAAACGGAAAGTCTTTTGGACCTGGCGTCCCCATAGGTATTCGTACTGATGATTGCTGATTTCTTCAGAAACGAGATAGGTAGTTTCCGGCTTGTAGCGGTCGACAAAAATAAAGTCCTCGGCGAATCCCCGTAAAAAATACTGTCGCAGGTCCGGTGGCAATAAGTCCAACAGGGCATGTAACAGGGTTGTCTTTCCCGCGAATATCGGTTCGGACGCTATCATCACGGAAGCCCGGCTTTCCATAATAAGCCAGAGGAGACTGGCCAGCTTGAAATCCAGTGTTTTGGACTCTACCAGATCAAGGATCGAAAGTGTTGTAGTTTGGTTGAACGCCCAATCTTCCGACCAATTAGATTTGATCACCATGAGTATTTCCTTTGTCTCCGTACAGCAGACATCTGTCACAGTCGATAGACGAAAAGCCAGGACATTCTATATCTTGCCTTTATTGTGATTGATATGTCAATGACAATGTATCAGTCCAATTTATTGTCTGTCCCTGATTAACAAAATGACGGATTGTTACTCAACTTTTCTGACTTAAGTGCAATCTCACTGCATTGGATAGGTGAGGCAGGAGAGATCCCATTTGTTACTGATCTACAAACACTTGGTTAACCACAAGTGGAGGACTACACTTTCAATCTTAAGAGAGAATTTTCCAAGAATTCGATTATTTCTTTCCTGCGGAGACCATTCCGGGGTTTTGTCGGCTCGCCAATGGTTATTCTCGTTCTTATCCCGTGATTGTCAACCCACACGGGTAAAACTGTAGCCTGAGTATTATCCATAACCCAGCCAATCCCTGATTCGAATTCCCTGATTATTTTCCCGCCGGCTTCTTCAGCTAAATCACCATAGCTTATCCCAGGCGTAATCCTCACAGTTTCAATCGTCCCGTCATTTAGTCTTTTGAATGTCGTGCCTTTGAATTCCCTTCCTCCCCCAGCAGCTAAAACCAAGACACCTCCGTTATCCAACTTTGCCTTCATTTGTTCTAAAGTTTGCATCACTGCTTTGCGACTCCCTTTATCAATGGGAATGCATCCTGGCCGAAAAAGACAAAACCACCATTTGTTATAATAAGCGACTTTGCCTGGGGTAGAAAAAGGAATCAAGCGGGAGTCAAAGAGGAACCAGGGGAAAAACAAAAAGGGTAAAAAGGCCGGCTCTCTCAAAGAGGGATGCCTGTAGAGGAGAATCAGCCCACTTTCGGGAGGAGTAAATTTTCTTTTCTCGTAACCCAAAACCCTGATTATTCCTGATAATCTTAAAAGACGAAAAACCAAGCCACACCAAAGTCCAAGAGTCCAAACAACAGCTAGGAGTGTGCCTTTTTCTCTCACGGCCTTAAACTATCACAAAAAGTATTGCCCTGCCAACTCTTTGCCAAATCTCCAAAGGTATATCAGTCACACAAAAACTCAAAATGTGCAATTCGCAAAACTGTCAAAAACCGAGTTTCTTAATGCCGCCAGCTAAATACGACCTTCGGTGAGAAAATCAACAATATCATGGCTAAACTGGCTCTTCATCATTGCAAGGTGACCTACTCCTTTATAGAGAATCAGTTTGGCGTTTGGTATCCCCGCTGCTGTCTCGGCAATAGGATAGAGGGGGTCTTTCTCACCGCCAATAACCAAAGTTGGGACCTTTATATCAGCCAGTCGCTCTTTGAAATTATGTATGTCCTCTGCTTCAATCTCTATCAGTCCGTCAGAGGGATTTGAGGGCGATCCGAACATAATTCTGCCGAACAACCACATTAGTGAGATCAATACAGGTTTTGTCACTCCAGAGGTCGTTGCACCGGCTAAAAGTGCTGAGGCCGCTCGCCACTTGTCCTTTTTTACGAGGTCCCCAAAATCCCGCTGTAACTGTCTACCATCCTCGCTCAGACGATAACCGGTTGAAGCAAGCACCAGGTGTTTAATTAGATCCGGGTGGTCAACCGCAAAATATTGGGCTATAGGACCACCTGTTGAAATGCCCATTATATCAACGGGTTGCTTAATATCTTCGTTAATCATGGTTGCATAATCATCAGACATTTGTTGCATGGTGTAGCCAATAGGCAACCTAGGCTTACGGCTGACTAAATATACTGTAAATTCTTTCGCCAAACGATTGAAGCTGCTAATCGTCATTTGCAGCATAAGGCCTGAGGGTGGTTTGTGGGAAAATTCTAAACCATTGAAAATAACTAGATGCCGCAGATTATTACCGAAACGAGTGTATGGTAAGCCGTTCTGCGAGTATCCCGTTTCTGCTTCTCTTTTTGTCATTGAGTGTCTGCCTGTTGGAGGTTTTAGACCTTATTCTATTATACATCTTAGCAGGGAACAGGGATAAGATTCGCCGTCTGATCGGACAACGCTCCGTATGCTTCTGATGGTTTAAAACTTTTGGGTTGGAATCAGGCTGATAGCGCCGATAGACCACTTAAATTCTTAACATTCTAGTATATAGTATAATATCGATTTATGTAGATATCGATACATGTTGACAACTGAAAAATTCTGTGTTATACTGTTTCTACTATGACACCAATAAACCCAGAGTTATATGAATATGAGTTTCGCCCAGATGTAATTAAGGAGACTAGAGGTAAACTTGGACTCAGTCAGGCCAAGCTCGCAGATCTTCTGGACATACCCGCTAACACCTTATCACGTTGGGAATCAGGATCAACTTCGCCAGATGCAAAATCACTTGCTGCAATTTTCTCTATAGCTAAGGGAAAGGGAATAACTCCACAATTCTTTGTTCAAAAAGCTTCATTCAAGAAGGTGAAAGACATGAGGACAAAGCTATTGTTAGCTTGGGATTTCCAGAATCTCGGGATTAAGGCAGAATATATCGAATTTGAATGGGAATATATACTACGGTACTTAAAGATGTTATATCCTGGATCACTTGCTTATCGAACATATAGGGCATATATCACGCCAAATCAGCGTGATGCTAAAGAAATTCTAAGTAAGTTGAAGTTTGAAGTGTTAGAAGGATACTTTGATGCAGATCGTCAACTAATAAACGACAGCTTTGAAGAATGTAAGACTAATCCTCAAAAATGGACATTCATCCTTATAACAAATGACGGTGACTACACTCAATTGTTCAAGGATATGCAATCAATGGGAGTAGATACTTATCTCTGGGGCTCTGACAACTGTAGCGAAGGACTAATAGATGTGGCAGGGGGTGGCCATTTCATCCACTGGGATACCCCATATATAGTAATAACATGCATGGATGTTATTACAAGCTTGAATGGAAAGCAAATAACACGATCGCAGTTTGGACAGATGTGTAAAGATGCTTTGGGTAAAGAGGAAATCTACCCGGATGAAGTAGGGTTCAGTAGAAAGAACCCCTATGGAAGTTTGTTAAGGTGGCTAGTCTCAAAGGGTGTAGTAACAGTGAAAGAAATCGGTGGTAAATCCGATAAAATTTCGATTGTCGTACAAGGCTAGCCTTGAATTAATATTCGGCAATGAAAGGGGGTGAATGTATGGGTAAAGTTGGTAAAGGTGTCGGCAGTAAAATGACATCTAAAGCTTCTTCTCGCATTCAGAGTACGTCCGCAAAAGCGGGAGGCGGTAAGGTATCAAAAGGCAGCTTTGCATCAAGAGCACAAAGTGCTGCTGCCAGAAATAGCGGTAAGAAGTAATGAATCTAGGAGGTTCCCGTGTTGGAGAGAACGGGTCCAATAACGACATGAAAGGCAGGAGATATTTCACCCTTATCTCCTGCCTTTTTAGTATTATCTCCAACAATAGAGGAGATTGATATCCAACAAGATAGTGGAATGTTTACTGTACTCTTGCCGTACAATCTCTCACTTCCGTGCGACTTTGGAAAATCCTGACCTTACTATGGAATAGCGCACACTGAACTGGAGTCCTCGCTGATATTATTTATTTTTATATTTTTCTATGTTCTCTTTACTATAAGAGGTTGTGGGTGCAGTGGCGAAATAGAAAATAGGCTTGTCTACTCTCTTGAATTTCATCGGACAATGTGAGACTTCCTTTGGTATAAATACTACACAGCTCTTGGTGATGCTGTGTTTTTCATCACCGATAGACAATTCGACTTCTCCGCACAGATCTTCAGGGTGGTCCGTGTCGCTGCCGAAAAATCCAAGGTATTCATCATAACTATGGTCATGAGTTATTGGGGGAATCCCCTTTTCTGAGGGTCCGTATACCCATTGGGTAGTGAAATAATAGACTCCTTCAT
Source organism: uncultured Dehalococcoidales bacterium (assembly GCA_964403625.1). GTDB lineage: Bacteria > Chloroflexota > Dehalococcoidia > Dehalococcoidales > UBA2162 > CAYOHA01. Next base: position 7,196 of record CAYOHA010000078.1, read on the forward strand.
TATACTCACCGTCCGTGTAGAGCAGCATCCTGCCTGGACTCTCGCCCTCGGTTTCCTGCATCTTAGCTGTTAGTTCTTGTACTTTTTTCGGTATTCCACTGATTATGTACTTCTCGTATTTTGCTTCTGCCATTTTTATTTCCTCCTTGTCTTATAGTGTAAGACGTCCCAATTCTATGCTTGTTTATTATTTATTTCAATATCCCCCATGGGGATTATATTTTATCGCCTTCAAAATCAAAGGGAAAGTTAAAAAAGCATTTCTCACTATACTTATCAAGATATCGTAAACTCAAACGGTATCAACCAGCTACACGCATGATTTGACAGACATCCCGATGTTCGTCCAGTGGTAGCCTGGTATAAGATGATCAATAAAGGGGGAAGCTATTTAGCTTCCCCCTTTATTCTGCTAAGTTATTAATTCATTCCTCGTTTGTTCGAGGATTAAACATCCTCCGGTTTACCCGCAAACAATTTTGTCACCGAGACTTCCAGAAAAACCACTGGCTTAGTGATGTTGCTGACAAGTAACGGGCAGTGTTTCAGACCGGGGGGCATGGAAAGATTCGTCGGGGTGTTAAAGGTGTGTTCTTCCTGCTCGTCGCCGAGGCACACTCTGACATCAGCTCCCAGTTCCCTGGGATTTTCGGGATCGCCCGAGAGGAAGCAGAGATTCTCATGGAAATTGTGGGCATGGGAAAACCGGACATCATAGGGCGTGACTATGCAGTGGTAACCAAGGCTTATACCGGCTTTAAACTCATCATGATGAGCCCATATCGACGTCCCAGTCCAGCCAGGCTCGTAGTCTACATAAAGAGGTCCCCGAAAAATATTCATCCAGTAATGTTTCCCATGTTTGGTAACTTCATTGCCTTCCAGCAGTCTGTTCAGGGTGAAGTCTTCCCCCGCACCGGCTTCAGCCTTCAACCTTTCCTGATATTCCCTGGTATTTATTATCCTGAGCAGTATAAAAGGCTTTGAGAATTTGTTGACGGTAATGGGGCCATTCTTCAATCCCGGCGGGATGGAGACTACCGTGGTGTCATTAATGATATGTTCTTCATTGTTAGGGCCCAAGTAGAGTTTAATTTCTGCTCCTAAATCCCTGATATTTTCCGGATTCCCGCCGATGAAACAAAGCAGTTCGTGAGTATCATTAGTGCGGCTTTCATCAATAGACCAGTTGGGATCAGTGATGCAATGATGCTCAAAAATTACTCCCGAGTTATGATTATTGTCATGCTTGAATACCGTTGCCCCGCCGAATTCTTCCGATGCCTTGCGGAAAGGCTCCTGAATTACATGTGTACCGTATTTCGTTTCCGCCATTTTATTTCCTCCTTTCATCGCCATTGAAGCAGTATATTATCTGACATATTATATTTATTAACTATTTTTATCAACCCCCAGTCAACCTGACATTAACAGCGATGCCAATCAGTTTAGAACCAGACTTGGAATAACCTCGCAACTTCGAATTACAGGAGTACCACGGGGCTGCTTGCGGGCGTTTTCAGAAAAAGATATATTGATGAATGTAATTACCGTGTTGTGAGGAAACTATAATGAGCAAACTCCACATGTCCAGCTGTGTGTTTCCAACTCCGGATATCGAGAGTACCGCTAAATTTTATACCGAGAAAATGGGGTTTCGGGCTGTGTCCTATCTGGACGCAAAAGAACCGCAAATCTGCCTGTATCGTGATCAAACGGAGATTATTCTTACAAAATCAAACGGGCAAAGAGTCATTCCTAACAGGGAACTGTACGGGTATGGTTATGACGCCTACTTTATTACGGACACCCAAAAAGAACTGGAAAAAGAATTTTCAGATAAAGGCGTAAAAATAGCACGTTCATTATTCAGAATCGATTATCACAACCAGGAATTCGTAATCGAAGACGCTGATGGAAGATGGGTTGGTTTTGACTTCAAAAAGGGATAATAAAAAGGGAATAACTCAATGTTAGCTCTCTTTAACAAGAAATAAGGTGGAATTATGTATTGATACGTATGACCAGACAGACATTCTGATGTTAGTTTAGTGGTAACTACACAAACGCTTGTTTCATCACTTTTGAAAACATATTGAACAGTAAGCCCGTGTCACTTTTAAGCGGATTGTCCAATATCTCCTGATAGTGAGGTAATATGAAAAACAGGAGTAGACTTGTGTACTGAAAGTTGGCATATTACACTTGTTATATGTGATGATAGCGGAAGTTGGTTATATTACTCCTGATAGATAAGAAAGGAGGAGCGACCTATAAAAACAGAATTTGAGCAAATTGTAAATTTTCATGGTCATAGTTGTCCGGGAGTTGCAATCGGCTACAGGATGGCTAAAGCGGCGATGGATTGGCTTTCAGAAGCGAGAGCACAAGATGAAGAAATTGTAGCCATTGTTGAAAACAACGCCTGCGGAGTTGATGCGGTCCAGTACCTTACTGGGTGTACTTTTGGAAAGGGTAATTTCATTTTCAAGGACTATGGGAAGCAGGTTTATACTTTCTACAGCAGAAATACCGGAAAAGGAGTGCGTGTTGTTTTTCATGGGAGAGATGTTCCTGAAAAAGTACGGAAGAACCGAGATGAAATGATTAACTACCTCTTGTCCGCCGATGAAAGTGATATTATCGCAATTACAGAAGTTAATATTAAAGAGCCAGAGCCTGCTAAAGTATTTCCTAGCGTAAAGTGTGAGTTGTGTGGCGAGATGGTCATGGAGACTCGTACAAAACAACTAGATGGCAAGTATATCTGCATTCCCTGTACGCAGAAGTAATGCTTAATATAGATTATTCTGATTTAACTGGTTATATGATCTAGTAAGAAACTTATCGAGATTACAATAGAGACTTTTTATAGCAAATGCTTATATTGAAACCCGATACTCATTGTTCAACTACCCATTATTGCGATATTAAGTCAGGAACCAAAGTTAAAACGCTTAGATCGGGAACAAATCGTGTTAAAAAA
>CAYOHA010000079.1:0-10175 GCA_964403625.1 uncultured Dehalococcoidales bacterium
GAGGATGTTGCTGGTGAGTTTACTCTCGGTATTGAGCGGAGTAGCTATGAGGTTCGCCGGAGGTCTCTTCCAGTTTTTTCTGCTGTAAAGGAAATACGCTGGGTTAATCCTGATGATCCTGAGGACTGCCAGCTTTACATTCGGACTAGGGCGGCTCCCAGGACTACCGTAAGAGTTGAATGGAGCATTTACCAGAAGGGATTACTGCCGGTTGGTATTACCCGTGACCATTATGAGGTTGAAATAATTGCGGGAACTCCTTTCACCAGTATCTACCGCGTGTTATGGGAAAGTGACGACCCGCGTGACTTAAGACTACGTATATTTTCTGATGCGCAAAGCCCCTTCCGGTGGTACCGGGCTGAGTGGAGAGTATATTACAAAGCAAGCCGGCTAAGACAGATTATTGACGAGATTCCTGCCGAAAACCTGTCGACCACTAGTTCGGATGGCTAACAGCCTCACTGAAGGATGGCTCTGGAGTTACACTGGCTATCTGTCGCCGGCTGTGTGTTGCTGCGTTCTGTAAGACTAACCCGGGAAATGCCAGCAATATGCCAACAAACCATTGCTGTGTTGTAGCTATAATTATAATACCCAATATAGTAAACAAAACTCCAATACCCCACCCGGTCCAGCTGGTAATGCGCGTCATCATCTCGTAATTATTAGTCGTTTTCCACAGGATTGCTCTCAGAACCCTGCCCCCATCCAGAGGAAAACCGGGGATAAAGTGAAATCCAGCCTGCATAAAACAGATAAATGCCAGCCACTGGATAAGTACATTGATTATGACGTTACCGGTGGATGCCAGACCGATATAAGCCAGAGTAAAGATACCGGTTATAATCAGGTTGGACAATAGTCCGACCACGGCAAACAGCAGCTCGAGCGAGGGTTGTGTAGAGTCTTTAGCTATTTCACGTAATCCGCCAAAGATAAACAGGGTGATACGATTTACCGTTATGCCTTTTTTTGTAGCTATGAAGCTGAGAATAATTTCGCGAATAGTTATCGCCAGGAAAAAAAGCATACTGGCGGCTACTCCAAGTATGGCTCTCTGCCACAGGGGATATTCCGTAGAAAACTGTGTCACTACTGCCATAGTTATCAAGGGGATAGCCGCAATCCAGGTATAGTGTAGCCGCACGCGAATCCTGAAAATTCGGCTTATACTAGAGGTACTTTTCATATTCCACCCAGAGAAAAATACTAGGTAAGATATATTTTACAGGAAAAAATACCTGAATATGTATAATCTAGGTATATTATGAAAGCTGTTCATCTCCTGTGTAAATAGACTGACCAGTATACCAGGGCAACAAAGAAGACTCCTCCAATCATATTACCTATGGTCACCGGCAACAGGTTGCATAAGAAAAATGAACCCCAGGTCAAGTCTTGATAACTGATAGGACTTATTCCTGCCGCTTGCCAGAATGCATCCGGAGCCCCGATCTTGGTAAGAATAGCAAAAGGTATGAAGTACATATTGGCAATACAGTGTTCAAAACCTGCGGCAACAAAGGCGCTGATCGGGAAAACGATAGCAGCGATTCGACCAAACGTACTTCGAGCACTGTAGGTCAACCATACTGCCAGGCATACGAGGATATTACATAGTATTCCCAGTACCAAAGCCTGAAAAAAGTCCAGGTTTACTTTAGCCAGACCGATATTCAGTGCCGTCGTACCGACGGCACCTCCTGCCATCATATAGTGTTTTCCCAGAAAGACGACACCGGCTGTCGTAATGGCCCCGATGAAATTTCCAAGGTAAACAATAAGCCAGTTGCACAGTACTTTTTTGGTCGATATGCGGCGGCTTGCCCAGGCCATAATAATCAGGTTATTACCCGTGAATAGTTCTGCACCACCCACAATTACCAGTATCAGCCCAAGGCTGAAAGCCAGACCACCAATAATCCGCCCCCATCCCCACGGTATATCTACACCGGGATTTGTCCAGGTAACCGTGGCAAAAATGGCTCCGAGTGAGATAAAAGCCCCTGCCAGGACAGCCAGGGCAAGCATGCTGATAAAATCGAGATTGGCCTTCCTTATACCAATCTCCTCACCCCTCCGGGCCATTTCCGGAGGGAGGAAATCTTCAAAGGCATTCTGTGGTGCATCATTCAGTTGTGTACTCATATATTAACTCCTAAGCAACATTGAAATTAATGGAGTAATTATATATTTGGTATTTCAAATCATTACTATTTTTAGCCATTAATTTGTAACATCAATACCGATAAGCCAACTAAAGATGACGTTAATGAAAGGCTCTAACGGGTATAGGCTGACCGTAGCATCTTCAAAATGTCATCGCTACTGACTTTCTTCGGGCAGGAAAGCACCAAAAATTCGGCAGCAGCCGTCTTGGCGATTTCCGGAAGTGCCGATTCCTTGATATTAAGTTGCTTCAGCGTTTTTTGCCCTACTTTCTGGTTGAAATCAATCAAGGCGTCCCGGACCCTTATCCCTGCGTCGGCCACTGAAGCCTTTTCAATAGCTTTTAGCTTCATCGCAACTCCCACTCGTTTTATCGCTTCCGGTACGGCATCGGCAATAAATTCCGTTATCTCGGGAAGGGTGACTCCACAGGCATTCCCATGAGGAATATGATACATAGAGCCAAGCGTATGCCCCACCGCATGCGCTAGGTGTGTGTTCGAATTATTGAAGGCATAGCCGGCAATCATTGCCGCAAAACTCATCTTTGTCCTGGCATCGATATCAGAACCGTCTTTTACCACTCTGGGCAAGTAGTCCATCACCAGAGATATCGCCTTTTCAGCAAGTATATCGGACATTGGATTTGCCCTGTTGGCAGTTAATGCTTCAATAGCATGAGTAAGTGCGTCCATACCGGTATCGGCAGTAATCGAGGGCGGCATCCCTATTGTCAGAAGAGGGTCTACTATTGCCAGTGTCGCCCTCACCACATTACCCCCGATACCTTTTTTCCTTTTCTCCTCAGGGTCGGTAAGCACTGCCACACTTGTCACTTCACTGCCTGTACCTGATGTTGTCGGGATTAGCACCAGCACCTTACCTGGCTTCATGACAGAACCCCTGACCGTATATTGTTTTATCGGTGATGGATTTGTCAGCAGGATATTGGCTGCTTTTGCTGTGTCCATAGTACTCCCGCCACCGATTGCCAGTACACCATCTACCTTTTCTTTACGGCCTATTTCGGCGCATTCTTCCAGAGTCTCGAAGGGTGGGTCAGCCTTTACTCCTTCATACACCGCCACTCTGATTCCGGCCTCTTTCACGCTTTTAATAATTTTATCGGGGATTCCGGCTTTCTTCACTCCTTGGTCATAGACTACCAGTACATTGGTGCAGCCAAGTTCTTTTAACCTTTGTCCGGTTTTCAGTGAAGTATCTGTGCCGAATAATACGGGAGTGAGTAGATTGATATTAAACTCCATTAGTTAATTCTCCTTCCAAACATTTGTTTAAAGTTGTGTCTGCCCAAGTTATAATCGGGTATGGGTTTTTTATGACTATTTCCCCATCTAACACAGTCATCTTAGATTTATTCTTTTTGCCGGTGAGAACCGGTGTACACACTGGAGGGTCCGGCAGTAAATACCAGCGTCGGCTTCTTAATATCGTGGAATTTCCATGGACAATGTTTTAAGCCTTTTGGTATACATACTAGTGAGCTTTTGTTAATATAATGTGTCTCGTCATCGAGAACAATACTCATTGTGCCTCCCAGGTCATGGGGGTTTTGGGGGTCCGCTCCTACCATGGCGATGACCTCTTCCCATTCATGGTTGTGCTCCGGTGCTGGTGCTGCGCCAGTGCCTTCGTATATCCAGACAAAGTCCACATAAAAAGAACCTTCGGCCACGTTATCCTCCAGATGCATAACACGGGCACCTTTAACTGTAGAGTCCGGCGGACGTGGCGGAGGAGTACTGGTTGATCCTGCATGGAATTGGGCAACTTCTGTGATCACTTTACACTTAGGTTCTGCCAGGCTTTTGGCCGGCTTGCTGCCTGATGTCAGGGATTCGTTATCACCCACTCGTGTCCTGGCGTACTTGGTCGAAGGGGAAATAGTAACAAAAAATACTGGTTTATCTATCCTGTTGAATATAATCGGGCAGTGTCTGGCTCCGGCTGGAACAAATATCAGGCAGGTCTTAGTCAATACCTGCTTTTCGTCATCCAGCCAGATGGTAATCTTTCCCCCTAGATCCTGCGGGTCTTCCCGGTTTGAGCCGATAAATCCGATAACCTCATCGAAGTCGTGGACGTGGGGTTGCTCTACAGTATCTTCAGACGTACCTTTCCAGAGCCATACGCAATCAACATAAAACATGTCTTTTATTATCTCACCGTCAACGGATAGCAGATGGGTCGATTCTATTGCTGACTTTCTCTTGCTTCTCTCGGCTTCAAACTTCGCCCGGATTTCGGGTGGAATGGGCTTGGGTTCGGTAACTATATACTTCGAGTATTTCAACGTTGTTGTATAATCCTCCTTTATACTCTCTAAGATGAAGTATGAAAAATTATAACACAAGCAGCTGATGCAGATATAGTGTCGGTTAATTGGGATTGCTTAACAACCTGTCCCTCCACCTGCTAAAGCCTTTCGGCGTATTAGGTCTTATATTAAACATCCCCTCTCCTTAGAATGTCATGAATAGCTACTCGCGAAAAAAATAAAATGACGAGTGAAATTGTGACAATAAACGCCGTGAGTAAAATACCGTAAGCGATACCTATTGTCCCCCAGTTTACGGCAAGAATAAAAGGCGGTAACACCCTGGCACCCTCCTCGGTCAATTGAAGGAATGGCATCATGATATAATTCAGTCTTTCGCCAGTAACGGTCCCCAGACTTATACCAACTACAATGATGAATAGTTGCTCCAAGCAAACGAGTCCGATTATTTGCCGTAGTGAAAACCCCAGAGCCCTGAGGATGGCGAAATCTAGCTGTTTTCTCTGCGCCGAAAGGTAGGAATAGACAATAAATCCAAGGCTGCTGACAATTATCACGCCAAGGAAAGCAATTAAAAGCACACCACCCCAGGCCGCCCCGGCCAGGGGATCGTTTTTTAAGTCAGCAATCATAGCATCCTTATCATAGAGGTATTTTGCCCCAAGGGAACCTCCATCTATGGCATCAATAACGGTGTCTCTTAACTCAACATCATCGGTAAGGGTTAGCCATACCTCGTTGGGATAAATGGATATACCCACCTGCCGGTTTCTTACATTAAGTAGACGGTCCAGATTGACGATAATAAAACCTCTCGATTCTGGATCAAGGCTAGGGAAATAGTCTATTACTTCCGCTACCGTGATAAACATATACTGTCCTGAGATATTAATGTGGGCTACTTCATTTTGTGCAATCTTGGTGCTGTCTAAAAAAGACTGGCTTGCCACCGCAACTACTGGTCGGCTATCGACAGCAGGGTAAATTCCTTGAATACTTGAGTTGCGGGTATTCCACCTGAGCTTCCCTGAAGCTTTACCATTATATACGGTGTAGCTATCAGCCTCGATTCTGCCCATCGCCGACTCTATGCCTTTGACAAATCCTGAAACTTTATCAGGTGAGACCTGCCATTCGCTTACATCATCGAAGTCCTCAATTATTATCGGCTCCGCAGATGTCGTACCTCCGAGTTGAAGATCGTCGAAATATAACTCCTGAAATATTCCTTCGTACCCCCTACTACCTTCAGTCCTGATGTACAGACAACTCAAGCTTCGAGGAGGAGGCAAAAATTCATCAGAGCCAGGAACGGTAAGTCTTCCTTCCATGAATTGCCAGCCTTCGACTTCCGGGTCCGTTGTACCCAGCCTTACCTCCATGTAACGACTCTGTCCGTCTTTTATTCTGGCACACACATCCGTCACAAGGTTCCCTTTTCTAGAGTAGACCCAGACCCCTATCGTCTGTGCTTCATCAGGAATATCCAGTCCTTCTTTCCTTGGCGTATCTTCCGCCAGTATGTCCATTATCTCCTGAAGGGACTTTTCGTCAAAATCTTCTCTAAACCAGGCAATTTCTTTCATCTGTTTAGGGTCTACTGCCAGCATCTCAAATTCGGCTTGGGCAAACATTGTATTTACTATTGCCTCTTGCCTGTAAACGATCCCGACGTTCTCTACACCCTCGATGTTTGAATACCTTTTTTCGAGGGATTTCTTGGAAATGTGACTGTCATTTAACGATTCAAGACGTACATCTCCCCCGGACGTATAGATATTGCGTTCCTCGTAACTTCGTTCAAGGGTGCCGATGAAGGTAGACGAAAACATTCCTACACTGGTTGCCATTACCAGAAGTAGAATAAGGCGAGTGTAATAGACAGGATTTCGAGCCATATACCAGAGTCCAAGTGCTAGCGGAGCATTGCTAAGATAGCTGCTGAGCCTGGTTGCCAGCTTGATAAGGAGGGGAAAGACACGAATAAAGACTATGGCAACGGCAAGGAGGAAAAGGATCGGTGTTACCAGTAAGATGGGGTCCATACTCAGTCCCCCGAATATATCAATGTTTACCAGAGAGCCACGCTCTTTTAACTCCCAGTATAATACTACCCCCAGTACCAGTAGAATGATATCGAGATAAAAACGTTGCCAGAAAGGTGCTGTGGGCGGACGAGAAGTTGCCTGTCTTTGATGGATAATTCCTCGCCGCGAAGCCTGAATAGCCGGAATTAGCAAAGTGATAAGGCAGAGTACCACCGCAGATATCGTCAGTATCAGTACCGTACCTGAAAATCTGATAGGCATCATTTCTCCACCGGTTAATGACTGGAATGAGCCTGTTCTTCCCAGCAGGCTGAACAGGAAAGCTCCCAGTAACAAGCCAATCGTTCCTCCGATAACACTTATCGCCAGTCCTTCTATAAAATAGATACCGAAAATATGCCAGGTTCCGGCACCACGGCTTCTGAACATAGAAATTTCCTTAGCCTGCTGCTCTATCAGCATGTTTGAGACCATCATCAGGTAATACAGGATAATCACGGCAACTTGAAAAACGATAAGAAAAAGAGGAATCTGAGTGAACATTAATCTCCCCTGGTATTCGGTGATAATACTATCGAGAGTGGTAAGCAGACCTGAACGTGGTAGATCTACCAGAATCTCACGTTCCATTTTTCGGATATCATTCTTTATATTTACCGCGTTCTCTGAATATACTTTGTTGATGTCTACGTAAAAAAACCAGTTATATGAAGCCCTGGCTTCAGTGAAAAATTGTGGGATGATATCAAAGAGGGTCTGTTCAGTGATAAAAATCGGGGCTCTTGGAGGTATCAGGTTCCCCGCTTCATCTACGAGTGGCAAAGTAAATACCTGGGTGTTGAGAAACCAGAATTCATCTTCAGGATCGATAGGGTCGATTATCGCTGATAATTCAATAGTTATTTCTTCTGCTAATTCTCCGGATCCACTCCTGAAAATTAGTCGGTCACCGACCTCGACGCCAAATATCTCCGCTGTCTCGCTGCCAATCATCCCTTCGATGGCGAAGTCAGGTGTCTCAATCTCCTCCTTAGTGAGTCCGGGAGGTGGGGGTTGGGCGAGCTTACCATCAACGATATTTATGTGCTGGTCGAGATTAGAAAACACCTGAAAATAGCCTGTGGGCTGAAAAGCACCCCCAGGTGTGGGACGGTCCGTATAAAAAGCGTTAAAATTCTGGGTTTGTATCCATGTCTCTTCCTGACGTACTACTTGCCTCAGATTTTTAGAAAGCTGCTGTTTAATAAAGTCTGTAGCCGCTATATATTCATCGTTGTTAATGAAGTAGTTAGGGGCATAGACATGCAGATCCAGTAATTCGATCGCTCTATTTTGCAGTGAGTTTTTAAGACCAATGTCATTAATAGCATTTGCGTACAGGGGTGTACTGGAGAGAAGGGCAACTGCGACAATGACACCAATCAATATAGTCGATAGTAGACGCCAGTTTGTCATGCTTCTTTTAGCTACAATCTGCCATATGGAAAAAAGAAATGACATTTAGAACACTTACTCTTTTTACCTTGGGCCTAAGTTTAGACCGAAAGATTTTGCTCTTTGCTCGAAATCTTCTTTAGATTCATCCTCCCAGGGAATATATCTGATGTCTTGTGGACTTCGGAAGGCATATAGTAAAAGGTCGATTATTTCCTTAGAAGGATTCTCAAGTCTTATGACCGTTTCTTTTCTTACCGGGAAGACCTGACCGGTAACGAGTGTTGGCACATTTGGATAGTAAACATTTATCAAAGTGAATGCAGCTTTTTCTTCGCTTACTCTGATTTTTTCCTCTGATAGTATCCAACCGTATGAAAGACAGGTCGGTGACATCATAAATAGACATGGATTGAGGTGAGCTAGCCGATCAATGGTGATTACTTCACCCTCTCCGAAAAGGAGTCCTAAAATTGGTATCCTGGAAAAGAAACGTCTGATTTTCTTTAGTTTCAATATCATCCCGGAGAAATACATGACTACTATCCCAAAAACAATTCCGAAACCAGAAAAGACCCAGTTCTCCGGAATATAAAAAAGTAGTAGTATTTTCCTTCCTAATTGCTCCAGATTATTGAATAGGAAAATAAGCACCAGAATGAGTACTATAATCGGAAGCCAGAAAGCAAAACCGGATAATAAAAAGCCGATTTGACTCTTAAGGAACCTGCTCATATTTCACTCCCTGTCCATGTTGATGAAACTAACTCTAGAGTAGCATATTTTCTAGATTGTTAAAAAGTTAAGTCTTTTTGACAACACCAAATCTATACGTTGGATATATCAGTCAGTATTTGAAATATCCGAGTTATCTGCTTTGATTTTATTGATAAGTCTGATTATCAAACGCCGGAAGATGTAAGTAAGTCCATAGAGTACTGTCAAGCCAGCCAGAGAATATAAAAGTATGTAGATTGGCTCCAGTCTTGTAGCATTACCAACTATAGCTCCCAGGATGATATAGGTAGCATCATAAATCAAGCTCGAAATGACAACCCCTAATATAAGTACCTTCAATTTTCCCTCGGCTCCCAAAATTATTGTCAATGGAATTCGAAGCCACAATAGCCTCCCCAAAGCTACCGAAAATGGTGATAAAAGGTTGATCTTGCGGAATAGTCTGAGGAGAAGAGACTCACTCTTAATTCTGGATGTAAAGTGGTTTGTGTACCTCTTCAATAGTTTGCTTCCGCTCCTACTGATACCATATAAGAATAGTGTCCCAACCTCCCTACCTACCAGCGCCATTATTATTAAAAGTAACAGGTTCGGAAATGAGAGCACACCTTCACTTAACTGGTAACCAGCCATTATCCAGGTGGCTTCGAGTAGATAGGGCACAAATATTGATACTGCCTCTCCAATCAGGTTTACCAGGAACAAATATAGTGCTATTTTATAATTGAAAGTGCCAATAAGAGACAGACCCTGTGAAAAAAAATCCTGCCAGTCCACAATATTATCCTAGTTGTATGCTGGTATCCTATGAAATACCGGAATCCTGACAAACCTGTATCCCTGGTTCTGGAGTTCCTCGATAATTATTGGTAATACTCATGTTGTCAGGTTGATTAAATATGGTGTCGCTATATTTTACCTCATACCCATCCTGAGAAATGATTTTTTCCCTGATTTGATTTCACTAATAATTTCTTCCTGGATAGAGTTCGAGAAAAAGGTATTTTCGTAGTTAAAGCTGAAATTAGTATACCTGCAATAAAGTAAAAAAAGTATCCTATTGTTCGAGCCGTATTTTTTATGAATCCGACCAGAATAAAAAAGAAGGGACTTTCCACACGTCGTACCGAAGTTATCGCCGACAGAGTCCTGTCGTAGGAAACCTTCCCTACTTTGGTGAGTCGATGAGATATACCCCACTGGTCAGGATATAAGGAATTTAGACCATAACCACCAGCCTTTAGAAACGCCTCCCGGCGAAAGGCAAAGTTGGCTCCTGAAATACATACCGCATCGCCTAAAAAAAATAAGCCTAATATATTAGCTAAATGTCTCATGAAATATTCTAACTTAGCCCAGTAAGGCGGATTACTATAAGTATAGGTACCTGCTAGTGCTGCAGACTTTGGATGTGAGGCAAAATGTCTGGCTATTCTGGATAACCAGTCTTGAGGATATATTGTATCAGCATCGGCCTGTACAAT
>CAYOHA010000080.1:0-10150 GCA_964403625.1 uncultured Dehalococcoidales bacterium
AGGGAATATGGGAGAGGCGATTCTCTCGTCTCTTCTCACTCAAGGGTTAAGCCAACCACATGACATCTTCGTCAGTGATATCCTCGAAAGCCGACGGCAGTATATCAAGGGGAAATATGACGTAACCGTTACTGATGATAATAAACGAGCGATAAGAGGTGCCGAAGTTGTGCTTCTGGCTATTAAACCCCAGAACCTGCCTGAAGTGATGAAAGACCTTGTCAGTCAGATAAAACCTGGACAGTTGGTGCTTTCTATCATCGCTGGAGCAACTATTAAGACTCTGTCATCAGGTTTGGGCTACAACTGTATCGTCCGGGTTATGCCTAATACTCCAGCCCAGATTGGTGAAGGGATGAGTGTATGGACAGCTACGCTCGAAGTGTCACAGGAGCAAAGGGGGTGGGCGAGGTCTATTCTTGGTGCTATAGGTAAAGAAATCTATGTTGACGATGAGAAATATCTTGATATGGTTACTGCAGTCAGTGGTAGTGGTCCGGCTTATTTCTTTCTTTTCGTTGAGTCACTAGTTGAAGCTGCAGTGAATATTGGGCTCTCCCATGATATGGCCCAGGAAATGGTAATACAGACTATGCTCGGCTCAGGTCACCTCATCCAGAAGTCTGGTAAATCACCTGCTGAATTACGTAGAATGGTCACTTCTAAAGGTGGTACTACCGAAGCGGCTTTGAATGTGTTGAATGAAGGAGAATTCACTAACCTGGTATTACGGGCAGTAAACGTTGCCTATAATAGAGCCAAGGTATTAGGTGGTAGTCAAAAATAACCTTCATCAAGAGTAATAATTACAATGAAACCAGAAAGGAGGAGAGATGAACTGGCTTGACATAGTTATTTTAGTGCTCCTGGTTATTGCAGCCTTTGTTGGATTGAAAGTTGGCCTGATAAAGACAGCCTTGTCTCTGGCCGGAATTATTGTCGGAGTAGTATTAGCCGGCCATTTCTATACTTATTTAGCTAGAGTATTAGCATTCATCCCACAAGAAAAAATCGCCAATATCGTGGCTTTTGCCATTATTTTCATTGTGGTGATAATAATTGTAGGTTTACTGGCATTAATACTCAAATGGATTGCCAATGTAGTTCTGTTAGGCTGGGTGGATCACCTTGGTGGCGCTGTTTTTGGCCTAGTTATTGGGGTAATATTCTTTGGTGCCCTGTTCACTCTCTGGTGCAAATTTTTTGGCACACCTGACATTGTCAGGGAGTCGGTTCTCACGGGTATATTATTAGACCGCTTTCCTTTTATACTTGCTTTATTCCCTGGTGAATTTGATTCAATACGTTCTTTCTTTCGATGAAAAACAGCCTTTTAATAAAAGCGATAAAACTATATTGATTTTAGCTAACGGCAGGAGTTTCGCCCGGATGCAGTTTCTTCCATTTTCCGAGTAGGTTCTCACGACTCTCCTTACGGTCCGGGTCAGGTATGCAGGCATCCACAGGGCAGACTTCAGCACATCTCGAAGATTCATAAGCACCAACACACTCGGTGCATTTATTTGAGTCAATAATATATATAGTTTCGCCTTCACTGATCGCTTGATTCGGGCAATCCGTTTCACAAGCCCCACAGCTAATACAATCATCTGAAATCTTGTATGCCATATATAATACCTCCTTGTTTTATTTTCTAGTAAATCAATCTATTCTCTGGATAGACTAAACTTTGCTGCAACTTTCTTTTTCAGGGCTTCAGCGACAGGTTTAGAGACAAGATCATCAACATAACCACCGAGCATAGCGACCTCTTTGAGACGGCTGGAGCTAAGGTACTGGTATTTAAGGCTGGCCATCAAACAAACTAATTCAATATCAGGAGAAAGTTTATTATTCATCAGTGCCATTTCACGCTCGTATTCAAAATCGGCGCCTATCCTCAGCCCTCGTACTATTGCCTGTGCTCCTACTTTTTCGGCAAAATCAACAGTCAGGCCTGTAAAAGATTGTACTTCAACGTTAAGTAAGTCGACCACTGATTGTTTTGCTAGCTTTACCCTCTCTTCCGTACTGAATAAAAGATCCTTAGCTGGGGTATCATATACTCCGATAACAACTCTCTGAAAAAGTTTAGCTGCTCTAGTCGCAATATCAAGGTGCCCATTGGTTATCGGGTCAAAAGCACCTGGATAAAGAGCAATGGTCACGCCTTGTCCTCCTTTCGATATACTGCGATGCAACTATCGCCGTGGCGGTGTTCCTTAATTAGATTTAGTTTGGCATAAGCTGAATTAAGTGAAAGATGCGGAGAGTGAGTTACTATTACAGTTGTATCTACTCCCACTAATTTGGAATTTGCAAGTTGTTCAACGAGGGCACCTATAGACGAATCAGCATAAGGTGGGTCCACTAATATGATACTATACTCCTTATCAAGAAAAGAAAGAGCTTTAGCTACATTGCAGCAATAGATATGAGCCTGCTCGGTTAGTTTTGTCTTCTCTAAATTCTCCCTAATTATAGCACAACATCGGGGATTTCGTTCAACAAAATCAACCCATCCAGCACCGCGGCTTAAAGCTTCAATGCCTAAACCACCACTACCGGAAAATAAATCAAGCACCTGCTCCCAATTATCAGTAGTATTTTCCAGTATTGAAAAAATAGCTCCCTTCACTAAATCTGTTGCTGGGCGAGTACCGGTCCCTTTTGGTCCTTTAAGCCGGTGCCCTTTGGCTTTACCAGCGATAACTCTCATTTTGCGCCTTGATGATAAAGATTTTTAGTATTATTGTCAATCCTTGATCCTTTCTATTAGGTCTTTCATTTTGGTGTGGACGTCGTTGAATAATGGTAGACCATGTCCAAGACAAAGGATCTCAATATCCAATTGGGCTATCTTTTTTATCGAATCTACAGATTGTGTAAGGTCAGAGCTAGCCATTCTGGGTGGTAGATTGAGGACTCTGCGGCGTTTTCTCAGGGCGTCACCGGCAATAAGTAACTTATTCTTTGGAGAGAAAAGACTGATGCTGCCCAGTGTATGCCCCGGAGTATGAATAACTTCAAGACCACCAAGTGGACTTAATGTCTCCCCTCCTTCAAGCTGTATATCAACATCCTCTAGTTTGATAGAGAACACTGAGCGCAGAGAGGAAGAAAGCTGGGTTACCGTAAGTTTATATCTAGAGCTGGTAGATGGAACATATCTTCTTTCCCCAATATCAGCCTTGTGAACAGCGGTTCTTGCTGAGGTTAGCTGTTTTAATTCTACCAGACTACCCATATGGTCGATATGGTTATGAGTTAGGATAATAAGGCTGATTTCTTCTGGCGAACGTCCCAGGTGATGGATAAAATCGACAATTTGAGGTGAACTGCCACGAAGGCCAGTATCAATAAGTGTCAGTTTGTCCTCAACAATCAGAATCACATTAGAAGCTCTGATGGTCAATTGATATACATTGGGAATGATTTCGGTAGTACTCTGTAGAAGACGGCGTATTTTAGAAACAATAGGCATAAAATGACCCTTTGCACAAAGACTCGGAGGATGTTTCGCCCAGATTATATTGATTTTGGAGCTAATTCCTCAGGTTCGACTCTATTCAGAGTCTCCTTCCATTGGAATTCAGTTAGACCTATTCTTTGGAAAATATCATCAATATAGCGCAGGTAATATTCATAATTGAAAAGTGGTTCAAGTTCTTCTGGAGGTAGGCTAGCAGTAACCTCAGAATCAGCTTTTAGTAGATTTAAAAATTCCTTATTTCCTTTCCAGGCTTTCATTGCGTTACGCTGTACTAGTTCATATGCTTTTTGCCGGCTTAAGCCTTTATCAATAAGAGCCAGCATTACCCGCTGGGAGAAAATTAAGCCTTTAGTAAGTTTTATATTGCGCTTCATTTGTTTTGGATAAACTTGCAGTCCCTTCATCACTGAAGTAATAAGGCTAAGAGAGTAGTCCAGTAGCAGGCAGGAGTCGGGCAGGATAATACGCTCAGTAGAGGAATGGCTGATGTCTCGTTCGTGCCAAAGAGCGATATTTTCCATTGCCGTTAAAGCATAGCCTCTCACCAGTCTGGCCAGACCACAAATACGTTCACAGAGTTCAGGATTGCGCTTATGGGGCATTGCTGAAGAACCGGTCTGTCCCGCTCCAAAGGGCTCTTCTAATTCGCGTGTCTCGGTTCTTTGTAGGTTCCTTATCTCGGTAGCAAACTTTTCCAGTGAACTGGCAATTATCGCTAAAGTAGTAATAAATTGAGCGTGACGGTCGCGTTGTAAGACCTGATTTGATATCGGAGCCGGAGTCAACATAAGACGGGCACAGGCTTTTTCCTCAACCTTGGGAGACAGCGTCGCATAGGTCCCCACCGCTCCAGAAATCTTGCCTATAGCTATGGTTTTTTCTGCTTCATTAAGCCTGAGTCGATTGCGATTCATCTCTTCAACCCATAACGCCAACTTCAAGCCAAAGGAAATTGGTTCGGCATGGACCCCATGAGTGCGACCTATCATCGGTGTATATTTATATTTCAGTGCTTTTTCAGCTAATACTGAAATGAGTTCTTTTACATCCTGCGTTAATATTTCGGCTGCTTCAACCATCTGTAAGCTCAGGGCCGTATCCATTACATCAGACGAGGTAAGTCCGAGGTGAATAAAACGTGATTCGTCGCCCAGACTTTCAGCAATGGAACCCAGAAAAGCAGTCATATCATGGTGAGTCTCTTTAAGTATCTCTTCCATTCGCTTGAGGTTTACCCGGGCAAGTTTAATCTTGGGTACTGCCTTTCTGGGTATGACGCCTAAATCAGCCCAGGCTTCGCAGACAGCGATTTCTACATCAAGCCACTTGGCAAACTTATTCTCATCTGACCATATCTTTTTCATCTTCGGTCTGGAGTACCGCTCAATCATTTATTTTCTCCTCGTAATGCACTTCGATATTTCTCGTAGGCTTCTCGAATTTTATCATATTTTAAGCCCAGAATCTCAGCAGCAAGGTAGGCGGCATTCTTTGCTCCGGCAGCCCCTATAGCTACAGTAGCTACAGGTATTCCGGCTGGCATCTGTACGATGGAATAGAGGGCATCAATCCCTTTCAATTCACTGGAGGCTAGAGGTACACCGATAACCGGTAGAGTAGTCCAGCTGGCTAGAACCCCGGGTAGATGGGCAGCCCCCCCGGCAGCGGCAATGATGACCTCGATACCTCGACCTCGTGCCTCTTGCCCGTATTGCCGGGCTTTCTCAGGAGTACGGTGGGCTGAAATTACATTAACCTCGTAATCAATGTCAAACTCTTTTAATGTATCCAATACTGCCTGGATAGCTTCAAAATCCGACTTTGAACCCGTAACTACGCCGACTAGTGGCATATAACCCTATCCCCTTTATCCCCTTCCCCTTCAAAAGGGGAAGGGGAAAGATATATTTCAGAGGGACTCTGTCCCTCTGAACGCCCTAAGGGTAAAGAGGCTTCTCCTTTTCAAACATCCCCTTGTTGTATAAGAGCAATATCCTTGCGGTAATGACAGCCCTCAAATTGAATGCGTGAGATATTAGCGTAAACCTTTTCTCTAGCTTCGGTAAGATTCTTACCCATAGCTACTACGGTTAAGATCCTCCCTCCATTGGTTATTATTTTACCGTTCGCCCCAGTCTTGGTTCCGGCATGGAATACAGTAATGTCCTTGTCCAGACTGTCCAGCCCGCTGATTGGGAAACCAGTTTTGTAGCTACCTGGGTATCCTGCTGAGGCTATTACTACACCTACGCAGGCATCATTACTGCATTCAATATTCACCTGGTTAAGGTTGCCGTTAATTACCGCCAGCATAATATCTACCAGATCAGTTTTGAGGCGGGGGAGGATAACCTGTGCTTCGGGATCACCGAACCTGGCATTAAATTCTAGCACCTTTGGTCCAAAACTAGTAATTACTAAACCACCGTAAAGAATACCCTTATAGGGTCTCTTTTCTTTGTCCATCGCTTTTATTGCTGGTTCCATAATAGTCTGCAACACTGTTTCGCCAAGTTCTGGCGTATAAAAATACGGAGGGCTATAGCTGCCCATTCCGCCGGTATTAGGTCCACGGTCTCCATCATATATCCTTTTATAATCGCAGGCGTCTGCCATCGGCAAAACGGTCTTGCCATCGGTAAAGACGAAAGAACTCATCTCTTTCCCGGGTAGATATTCTTCAATAATTACTATGTCTCCAGCTGTTCCCAGTGTTTTTGCCTCCATAAGAATAGATAGTGCATCTAAAGCTTGTGAAATATATTTGGCTACAAATACACCTTTACCGGCTGCCAGTCCGTCAGCTTTGACAACAAGTGGAGGGTTTTGTTGCTTTACATAATCTTTAGCTCGGTTAAATTCATAGAAGGTCTTGCTCTGCGCGCAGGGGATGCTAAATTTCTGCATCAGCCCTTTGGAAAATGCCTTGCTAGATTCTATTTGGGTAGCACCCTTGGTAGGACCGAAAATTGGAATGCCGATAGTTTGGAAGCGGTCTACAATACCATCAGCCAGAGGAGCTTCGGGTCCAACAACGACAAGTTCAATTCCTTTTCGCTGTGTTGTTTTAGCCAGTTCTTCTATGTTACTCTGGCTGATATCAAGATTACGGGCGATTTGAGCTGTTCCGACATTACCTGGAGCAACATAGATTTCTTCGACTTTAGGACTCTGGGCTAGTTTCCAGACCAGGG
The DNA here is from genome assembly GCA_964403625.1 of uncultured Dehalococcoidales bacterium. Taxonomy (GTDB): domain Bacteria; phylum Chloroflexota; class Dehalococcoidia; order Dehalococcoidales; family UBA2162; genus CAYOHA01. The sequence continues at coordinate 6,688 of CAYOHA010000080.1, forward strand.
CATGTTCTCTAGCCCCACTGCCAATAACCAGTATTTTTATCTACTTCACCTCCTTCTTTACTCCCACTCAATCGTCGATGGGGGTTTGGAGGTTATATCATAGACAACACGGTTAACACCGGGGACTTCGTTGACGATACGGTTAGATATGCGTGCCAGAAGGTCATAGGGAAGACGTGCCCAGTCAGCAGTCATAGCGTCTTCGCTGGTCACAGCACGGATGGCGACAAGATAGCCGTATGTCCGGTAGTCACCCATTACACCAACGCTTTTTACGTCAGTGAGTACGGCAAATGTCTGCCATAGCTGTCGATATAGCTTTGCCTTCTTAATCTCGTTCATTACAATGAAATCAGCCGAACGCAATATCTCCAGCTTTTCTTTGGTAACATCACCGATGATGCGTATTGCTAGTCCGGGACCAGGGAAGGGTTGTCGCCATACCATCTCTTCTGGCATACCCAACTGAAGTCCGACCTGGCGGACCTCGTCCTTAAAGAGGTAACGAAGAGGCTCGATCAAGCGAAGTCTCATCTTGGCTGGTAATCCACCGACATTATGGTGGGTCTTTATCTTGGCTGAGGCGGTACTTCCCGAGGCAGCACTCTCGATAACATCAGGATATAGGGTTCCCTGAGCAAGAAAGTCAACCTTGCCTATTTTATTAGCCTCTTCTTCAAATATCTCGATAAATTCCTCACCGATAACTTTACGTTTTACTTCAGGATCGACAACCCCTTTGAGTCGGTCTAAAAATCTCTCGGTAGCATCAACATAGATGATGTTCATCCCTAGATTTTCATGGAAGACTTTAGATGTCCTCTCTACTTCCTCACGACGTAATAGACCGTTGTTGACATAGATACAGGTCAACTGGTCACCGACAGCCCGGTGAATAAGAGTAGCTACTACTGCTGAGTCTACTCCTCCCGATAGTGCATTAATTACCTTTCCTTTACCAACCAGCTCTCTGATATTGGATATGCTATCGTTTATAAAGCTACCGATAGTCCAATTTCCCTGACAGCCGCATATCCGGTAGGCGAAATTTCTGAGGATTGTCTTTCCCTGAGGGGTGTGAGCCACCTCGGGATGAAACTGAAGGCCAAATATTCCGTCGTTATTACCCATTACAGCAACAGGGGAATTCTCAGTATAGGCTAAGGAAGTGAAGCCAGGTGGCATTTCTTCAATCCTGTCAGTGTGACTCATCCATACCGGTAAAGAGTCATCCAGACCGTTAAAGAGGGGCGAATCTGAATTACTCAGGTGTAGGATAGCGTGTCCGTATTCCTGTTTGATTCCCGGTGATACCTGCCCGCCCAGTTGCTTGGTAATAACCTGCATACCGTAGCAAATTCCTAGTACTGGCAGGTGACTTTCGTAAATATAGGCTGGAGCTAAAGGAGCACCAGCCTGGTTAACGCTGGCTGGTCCTCCCGAGAGGATAAAACCTCTGGGCTTGAGTGGAGCTATCTTTTCCCAGGGAGTATCATAAGACACCAGCTCGCAATATACCTGGCATTCTCGTATCCGCCGGGTAATTAGCAGGCTATATTGTGAACCAAAGTCAACAACAACTATCGCCTCTCGCTCGATGCCTTGTACGGCTTCCTTGGCGACAATAGGCTGCTCACCGCCTATCTCCTTGGCAATCTCTAGATAGGTGGAGACTTCAATATCACCGCTGGTTTTTACCCGATGAATATCGGTGGTTGGGTTCTGTTCTGATTTACTTGTAGGCACGTCTCTCCAAACTCATCATGAATTATGAAAGAGCCATTTTGGCTCCGAGTGCCTTGCATTTCTCTAGAGCCTCAGAGGATGGTTCTCTCTGTGCTCCTACACTCTCGGCCACTTTTTTCAGCCCAAGAGCTTCACATAACTTGTTTAGACTCTGTATAGCCTTATCACCTCCCCCGCCATAGCTACCGAACGTAGCGTAGGGTTTACCATCAACTTTACCCCTCAGGGTAAAAAAGGTGCGGTCGAAGAAATCCTTAATCATTCCCGCCTCATAGCCAAAGTAATTGGGGGTGCCCATAATAACAGCATCGCAATTAAGAAGGTCATTTGCTACCGCATCGACCGCTTTTTTCAGAGTCACGGTGGCACCTGCTGAGGCCGCTCCTTCCGAGATTGCCTTCGCCATTTTTTCCGTGTTTCCACTCTGGGAATGATAAATAATTAGTACCTTTGCCATCTTCTTATTTTGCCCCCTTTTTTTATTAGCTATATTATAGCATCAATCGTCGAATTAGCGAAGTAGTTTACGGGTTTTTTGTAATTTTGGTAGCTATATAATATTATGTTATACTATTTTTAAGAAACAATATTTCTATGTGAAGATAACCACAATATGGCATATAGGCTTTCTCTTAACATTCAAGAACAGATTAAGAAGGGCATCTCTATTCTTAGACAAGGTGGCCTGGTTGCCTTTCCCACTGATACTGTCTATGGCCTTGGTGCTAGTGCTCGGTTGACCCAAGCTATAGAGAATGTCTATAAGGTAAAAAGGCGGCCGAACAGCATGCCTCTCCCATTACTTCTATCTAATGTATCACAGATAACAGAAGTTACTGAATCAGTACCACAAATTGCCTGGTTATTAATACGTGCATTTTTACCTGGCGCTCTAACTCTGGTTCTAGCTAAATCCAGCTCGGTTCCAGATATTGTCTGTGGTGGAGGTACCACCGTAGCTGTTCGCATTCCAGCCCATCCAGTCCCCATTGCTATGATTGAAGGTCTGGGTGCACCTATCGTCGGTACTAGTGCTAACCTCAGCGGTAAATCTAGTCCTTTGACGGCTGATGAGGTGCGTTCTCAGCTTGGTGATAGTATAGATTTTATAATTGACGGCGGAAGGTGTCCAGGTGGCATAGAATCCACAATAGTTGATGTAACCAGGAAGACACCGGTAATATTGAGGGAAGGTATTATACCAAAAGAAGAACTCGAGAAGGTGTGGAAGACTCTACCTTCGGGAAAGGAGATGTGATAATGCGTATTGCTATTGGATGCGACCATAGGGGAGTTGGATTTAAAAAGTCGGTAATAAAGTTGATTGTTGAAGAGGGGAACTCCTATGAAGATTTTGGAGCTTACACTGCTGATTCAGTAGATTATCCTGATATTGCCAAGAAGGTGGGTGAGGCAGTAGCCAAAGGTGAGTACGATCGTGGAATTCTAATATGCGGTACCGGTATCGGAATGTGTATTGCGGCAAATAAGGTTAAGGGAGTTAGAGCTGCTTTGTGCTATGATACCTTCTGTGCTGCACGAGCTCGACAGCATAACGATGCCAATATCCTTTGTCTTGGTGCAGAGGATGTACCAGAAGGAACGCCGGAAATCGTCAAAACATTTCTTAGCTCTGAATTCGAAGGAGGTAGACACCAGCGTCGGGTTGACAAGATAAAGGCGATGGAAACTTAGTCTGCCTGGATCTTTTTCCTAC
>CAYOHA010000081.1:0-10012 GCA_964403625.1 uncultured Dehalococcoidales bacterium
GCTATACCTGGGATGATATTAGTTCATTTAGGGAGAAGAAAGTGATCGCTTAGGTTACCGGAAAGCAGAAATTAGTTATTGATGCTTTAAAAGAAAAGGCTTCTATACATTGTTCGAAACTAACACGCGCAAAGCCCTTTTCACCTAACAGCAATTAGTCAGAAATGTAACGCTGGATTGAAGAACAATAAAGAGTGCCGGGGCGAGCTGACCACGCGGAGAACTGCCTACCCCGGCAACTGAATGCTATTTACTACGAAACCTGATTATCCTGGGGGCGGACCGAACGGGCCTCCTTTTTGTGGCGGCCAGAGTTTTTCCGCCAAGTCATTCATCCCTAGCGATAACAACTTCTTCTTACTTGGCTTTGCCGTTGCCTGATCCCAGTCCAGAGCTCCCATGTTCCAATATATCTGGGCTTTCTGGTCAATTGTAACATCTGCGAGTGGTCCTTCTTTCTGCGGAGGCTCTCCGATTATCCTGGGATGAAGGATCCAGTTTAACTCATTTATACCCTCGCGCAGGTTAAAGACATGCCTCATAATGCCAATTCTATCTCCAGCAATCATTACATCGTTTTCCGTCCATTTTCGACCTGTTATTGAGCTCAAGAATGCCCCAATTTTAGCAGGTCCTGCCCCAAAACCCATCCCGATTATGCACAGCCCAGCGGCGTTAACGACTAGCTGAGTGAAATTACGGAGACCGAATCCTGCGGTATGACGGCCAGGTGTAGCGTCCATCTGGTACCGGGCGCCGGCACTACCAAAGCTGCCTCCGAGTTTAGGATCATGCATCCCTAACTCCTGTCCACCGCAGTGTACGGCGAATTTCTCAGCGCCCTTCCCTATTTTCTCCGCCGCTTTCTTAACTCCATCGGCCAATATATCACCGAGTCCTTCTCTCTTGGCCATCTTTTCAGTCATCGCTACCAGCGCCTTATGGTTACCCCAGGTAAGTTCGATCCCATCGGTATCCTTTTTAGTGATAATACCATTCTCAAATAACTCTGTAGCGAATGCTATGACAGAACCGGCAGATATCGTGTCCAATCCGTAACTATTACAGATATGATTTACCATATTTATTGATTCGGTATGACTGTTACCACAAAGCACTCCGAAGCTGCCCTGGGTCTCGTATTCCGGCCGCCTGACACCCGCAGGGTACTTGTATTCTCCGATGCCTTCTTTTAGGTAAGCTTTACATGCTATCGGGCAGTGCCAGCAACCAGAGCCTTTCTCAACGTATTTTAAAAGGACATCCGCTTTAAGTCCTTCGATGTCCGGCACATCATTAATACCAACGCCGCCCCAGTTCCTCACTGGGGTATCGCCATTGTGGGCTGACATGGATGTTAACTCCGAGGTCCCGTACTTACGATTGTGCTGTAGAGACATCGGGCCCGGCCGGTCCAGCGATTTTACATGTTCTTGGGCTAATTTTTGAGCGAGCTCTTTATCCGCTACGGGGACTGGCATAGTCCCTTTGGCTACCACCGCCTTTAATTTCTTGGAACCCATAACCGCACCCAGACCTGAGCGGCCGGCCGCTGAACCGTGATCCGTCATAATGCATGAAATAAGCGATAATTTTTCTCCGGCCGGTCCTATACAAACCACACGACTTTGTTTACCGTATTCTGCCTCGAGTGTATCCTCGGTTTCATAAGCGTTTTTGCCCCACAGATAGCCGGCATCTTTGATTTCCGCCTTGCCTTCGTCGATCAGAAGATAAACAGGTTTCGGTGATATACCGGTAAAGAATACCGCATCGAAACCGGAGAACTTCAGGTAAGGCCCGAAGTGCCCTCCTGAGTTGGCATCTCCCCATCCACCCGTAAGTGGTGATTTTGCTACAGCACAATACCGTGCTCCTGAGGGAACCGGAGTACCGGTGCAGGGGCCGGTGACCAGTCCGAATATATTATCCGGTCCCAGTGGATCTGCTCCGGGTTTCATACGGTCATATAGAATCCTGGATCCTAGGCCGTACCCACCTACATATTCTTTATAAAGTTTCGCCTTTGGTTTTTCGACCTTGATTTCTCCGGAGGTTAGATTTACGAATAAAATCTTTCCCATGTAACCTGGTATCATTTGTACCCCCTAATTATAAAAATTATTTGTTACCTTAACGTATTTTACCCATCCCACACTTCTGGTGTCAAATAGAGCCTAAAACGGTACACGATGGGGACAACCTTTGAACTGGCGTTCAGCCTCGGTGTCGCGTAAAGATGAAAGATGCAGGATTACAGGTTAGCTTCATCAGGAATGCCCTCACTCGACCAACCTCGAATTGAATAGTATTCTTTCAGAGTAGCATCCCACGGTACTTCTTTCCCTTTGTATATACCTATTGTTCCTGGCTCATAGGATTGCTTGTCGGCAAACATGTCATCCCGGTAATCCCACCCCTTTAACCTATAGTTTAATAGTCGTTGCAGGTTAAAGACCCTCTCACCCGCTCTCATCAATTCCTTATATGTCACGTCCCAGCCGGTGATTTTACTCAGAATCTCAGCATAGGTTGTGGGGCCAAAGCCTACCATCATAAACTGGGCGGCCCCACCGAACATACAGGTTACCAGCGAGTTGAACAGGGCGACAAGGTTCTCTGTCCATACCGAGAACAGAGCCTTCCCCTTGGTGCCTCTAACCCAATCCGCATCGACTTTAGGGGGATCCCCAAATATTTCCTTCTTCAATTCCTCGGGCATATCCAGTAATTCCACGCATCTCGCGAACATCTCAAGGCAGCTTTTATCGAGGTACTGTGGATAGGTGTCTCTGTTCTCCGGTAAGAAGGCCAGCTCCCAGACATTATGAAGGCGAAGCCAGTCACCACCCCGCGGGCTTGTCAGGGCGCCCAACGACCAGATCAATGCCTGGAGTTTGGAATCTTTCTGTAAGGACGGTTTGCCCTTTACGGTCTGCGGCATAATCGCTGCTGCCTCCCCGCCAATCTTACGAGCCATTTCAGCAACACCATCAGCTAACAGGTTGCCAAGCTTTCCCTCACGGCTGGCCACTTTACGGGCTACCTCCCAGATCAATTCTTCATCACCGTGCTTAAGGATAAGACCGTCAGTATCACTGGTTGTTATAAGCCCTTTTTCAAATAAATCAACGGCGAAGGTAAAGGCCATGGAAAAGGAAGCGGGGTCCATACCGAGTTCCTGAATTAATCTCTCATAGTAAATCCAGGAGTTAAAGTCTTTAATACCAAGGTTACGCAGACCGGTGGTCAGGAAGGTCATATGCCCCCCGAGGTGCCTCAGCCCGGTATGTTTCCCTTCTTTGATTTGAAGCCAGTGGTAACACGGAGCGAAGCAGTTAAGGCACCCCACATTTTCTAGGTGAGGAAAGTCAGCAGTTTGTCGGTTTTCTACCAGCAGCTTCCCTTGGAGCGGCCAATTAGCGGTAGTTGACATGCTTGTTGTGGCCCCCTGCTCCTGCCATATCTTTATGGTTGGTTCTTCTTCAAGGAAATATTTGGTAGCGTTATAGGAAGACTCCATGAGCCCACGAGGATCATGTAATGAGATCTCTCCGGTGCCCCGAACGGCAATCGCTTTTAGATTCTTCGACCCCATAACCGTGCCCCCTCCTGAGCGGCCTGGAGAGGAAGTGCCATCGGCGCATGGTGGAGCATACTTAACCAGATTTTCGCCAGCGATGGAAATACTTAAAACACGGATTTCACCCTCGTAGCGCTCTTCCATCTCCTCCCTTATCATTCTTACCGTTTCGCCGGTTTCTTTCCCCCAGAGATGAGCGGCATCCTTGAAAGTTATTTCCTTATCATCAATAAAAACGTAAACGGGTTTTTTTGCCTTCTCCCGTACAATTACGATATCAAAGCCGGCAAACTTAAGCGTGGCGGGAAAGAACCAGCCAAATGAGCCAGAGGAAAACCCCCCTGTCTCCGGGCTGATACAACCAAGCATGGCCCGTCCTGCCTGCGGGGCAGCAGTAGCCGTCCATGGTCCGGTAGCAATGATGATTTCGTTCTCGGGACCGAGGGGATCTATTGCCGAAGGAAAATCTTTCCAGAGAATCTTGGTAATAAAGCCATCACCACCCAGCCAAAGTCTAGGGTCAATGTCGTAATCCCTCAAGAACCTGTCCGTAGGCAATATCTGTACTGTCTGCTTGCCTAAATCTATTATAGCCACGTTACCAGCATAGCCCTTAGGAAGTGACATCGGGTTTCTCCTCATTGACCGGATTTGGTTCCATGGCTCTCGCCCGAAATTGTGTCATCATCTTGGCTAAGCGGTTTCTCTTAGGCAGGTGGAGCAGCTTCTTAGGCAAGAATTGGAGCGCGTCAGTGGGGCAGAACTTCACGCATTGGGGTTCGCCGCCGCATAGTTCACATTTTATGACCTGTTTTCTATCTGTATCATAGAGAATCGCGCCGAAGGGGCAGCTTACCACGCACATTCGGCAAACTATGCATTTGTCACGATTGATAGTCATCGCTTGGGTAGTACTATCTCTCTCAATAGCCAGGGTTGGGCAAAAATACATACAACGTGGCTCCTCGCATTGCTGGCAGGTAATCATGTCGAAAACTAGGTCGTCTTCTTCATCAGCTTTAGTTATAGCATGTCCCTCATGTCTTACAATATGAATACAAGACTTGACCAGGCTTGTCGCGCCATTATTATAAGTAGAACATGCTGTCATACAGCGCATACAGCCGGAGCAGTGCTCCGGGTCAAACACAATAATCTTCTCATCCACCGTAGACTATCCTCTTTCAATATCTTAGGTTACTTTGTTGCAAGTGCAATTTATTTCTAGTTCCATGCTAACTTGCGACCGAACGGGAAATACGCGGCAGATCGGTGTAGGGGCTTCCTCCAGACAAACAGGTCTCTCATGTTTTGGACTTTCTCTTGCCTGAGCGCAGTATTTAGCAACACCGCCATGTTCTCGCTCCAGTTTATTGACTGGGCTCCGATCAACACTTCATTTGACATAATGAGCCGCTGATAGCGGCCATCTATTTCCCTCTCTATCACCTCTAGTCCATCTTGAGAAGCACCCACAGTGCTGCCGAAGGAATATACCTGAGTATCAAATAATTCAATCCCGGTGAGGTTAAGCGAGCCCTGGTAGTTACGGTGAATTCCTACGGCGTTGTAACCAGCCACCTCTCCCTGCTGTCTGGCATTATGCCATAAGAGGTTTAGAGCAGGATGACCACTGACCAAGTCTTTTACCTCAATACAATCGCCACAGGCATAAACATCCTGAACACTGGTGCCCATCCTCTCATCTACTAGTATACCACCAAGCTTACCCAATTCGAATATTCCTGTGGCTAGTCCCACGTTTGGTTTTACCCCGGTAGCCAGGATTACTGTGTCACACTTTATCCTGCGCTTATCGGTAATCACGGCCTCTACCCGTTCAATACCTGCTATCCGGACGAGCTTCTCCTGAGTTAAGACTTCAATCCCGCCCTCTTCCAAAATGTTACTAATAGTAGAAGCCGGATACTCATCGAATATCCGAGGCAAGACCCGGTCAAGAAGTTCGATAAGAACCACCCGGTATCCCTTCTTTCGCAAGGCCAGGCTTATTTCCATACCAATAGGACCTGAGCCGACCACCACTGCTATCTTCCCATCCCACCGGTAGATCATGTCTGCGTCATTAAGGGATTTACAGGTAAAAACGCCTTTACACTCTTTCCCTTCGATGTTGGGTATGATTGGCTTACTCCCGGCGGCAATGATGAGTTTATCATAGGATATGTGGCCAGATGTTAGAGCTACCCTTTTATCCCCAACATCGAGCGTCATCGCATTTTGAGATGAGATGAGACGGATATTTTCCTGTTGATAGTCACGGAGGCTTTTAATAAAAACATCCTGACGCTCAATCTCGCCGGAAAGATAATGTCCCAGCAAACAAGCCGAATAGACGGGATGGGGTTCTTCTGAGATTATGGTAATACTAGCTTTCTTGTTTAGTCTCCTGATAGTGGCTGCGGCGGTGGCTCCAGCTATGCCGTTTCCTATGATTACAAATTGCATATCTCCCTGCGTTTCTATCTTACTCACCATCGTCTATTCACGTTTCCATCAGAGCACGTTTTTTAAGCCAGGATAGAGTCCCGATTGCACCCATACTCCCCGGCCTGCCCGGCCACACGCTTATAAATATTATAACATCGCCTCTCGTGCCCAGCAAGAAACAACTTAGACTAAGGAGGTGGCAAGGTGCCTGCCTGCAACTCACCTCGTAAGTTAAGAGTGTGGTGTTTAGTAGGAATTCCAGTTCCTGTTGATTTTAATATGGAACGATTCACTTGCTTTGAGAATGTTATTAGCACCCAGATATGGTGGCTCATAATGTCAGCTTTAGTTCGCTTACTAGGCAATAACTTGACAGGTAAAGCTATGAGTAATATAGTCAACATATCAACGGTTCTGGCTCAGTGTGTGTACAAAGTCGCATGCCCATAATAGCTATTCCGTGTCTTTTTAGTAGGAAGTCAAACAACGCATAAAAAGGGGAAACGCATACGCACTTCCTAACGATTGCTAATATTATGATATGAAGGAAGGACACAGTATGGGAGAGAAGGTAGAAGGTATGCTCAGTCCGTATCGGATTTTAGACCTGACCGATGAGAAGGGTCTACTATGTGGTAAGATACTGGGAGACCTTGGCGCTGATGTTATCAAAGTTGAGAGACCGGGTGGTGACCCTGCCCGATGTCTCGGTCCCTTCTATCACGACGAGCTTGACCCGGAAAAGAGCCTTTTCTGGTTTGCTCTCAATACAAGCAAGAGAGGTATAACCCTTAATATCGAGACAACCGACGGTCAGGAGATATTCAAGAGACTGGTAAAGACTGCTGATTTCGTCATTGAGTCCTTCCCCCCCGGATATTTGGACAGGCTTGGCCTGGGATACTCAGCCTTAGAGAAAATTAATCCCGGCATTATTCTGGTTTCAATTACTGCCTTCGGACAGGCTGGTCCTTATAAGGACTATAAAACTTCAGACATCGTGGCCTGGGCCATGGGTGGACAGATGGCACCGTTTGGTGATGTTGACCGCCCTCCTATTCGGATAAGCCACCATTCACAGGCATACCTTAATGCCGGGGCCGATGGCGCACAGGGAGCGCTTACAGCTCTCTACCATCGCTGGAGCACCGGGGAGGGACAGCAGGTCGATGTCTCCGTACATGAAGCGGTTGTTCAGTGTACGGAACACATCACCGCCGGCTGGGACATAAGGAAGGCCATTCAGAAGCGCGGGGAAGGGGGTGGCTTTGGACCTCGCCTGACACATTTGTGGCCTTGCAAGGACGGCTATGTATCTTGGTTTTATTGGGTCGGGGTGATGTCACTGCGTACCAACGTGCCGATGGTCAAGTGGATGGAGAGCGAAGACATGGCCGACGATTTCCTGAAGGAGTACGACTGGAGTAAGTTTGGGGCTGAAACAGCACAGGAGGATGTAGGCCGCATCGAAGCTTCGACGGCTAGGTTTTTTATGGCACGCACTAAAGCGGAACTATCCGAGGGAGCACTGAAGCACGGTGTCCAGCTGTATCCTGTGGCCACGCCGGCCGACATACTGGAGAGCCCTCAGCTGGTTGCCAGGAACTTCTGGCAGGAGGTGGAGCACCTTGAACTGGGTACCACTATTACTTATCCTGGAGCTTTCTCCAATGCCTCAGAAGCCCCCCCTAGAATATCACGTCGTGCCCCGCTTATTGGTGAGCACAATGAGGAAATCTATGAGAAGGAGCTACGCATCTCAAAGGAGAAACTGCTTGCATTAAAGCAGGCCGGGGTTATATAGAGTAACCCAACGAAAAGAGAGGAAAGACATGGAGAAAAAACTGCTTGATGGCATAAGGGTTGCCGATTTCACCTGGCATCTTACCGGCCCCCTGACAACCAAACACCTCTCTGACCTTGGGGCAGAGGTAATTATTATAGAGTCGAGGAGAAGGCCCGGCTGGCAGCGAGGAGAACCCTGTTCGGGCAGCACTGACCAGTACTGCACTTCCAAGCTCAGCGCGACCCTTAATACTCGCGATCCCAGAGGGCTTGAGTTAGCCAAGCGATTAATTGCTCAGTCCGATATTGTCGTGGAAAATTTTGCTGGAGGGGCAATGAAAAGGATGGGTTTGGGTTACGACGTGGTCAAAGAAATAAGACCAGACATAATTATGCTCAGCACCTCCATGCAGGGGCAAACGGGGCCATACTTTGACCATCCGGGCTCAGGGCACAAACTTACAGCGCTAGCTGGCTTCAGTAATATTCTCGGCTGGCCTGACCGGCCACCGGGATGGATAGCAGCCTACACTGATTTCATTGCTCCGCGCTATAACATCATTGCTATTATGGCCGCCCTTGAATACCGGCGCCGGACAGGTAAAGGTCAGTACCTCGATATGTCCCAGTATGAAACCGGTATTCAATTCATGGCACCCCTTGTGCTCGACTACGCCGTAAATAAGCGGGTAGCTACTAGGATGGGGAATCAATGCTCCTATGCTGCTCCCCATAACGCATATCGCTGCCAGGGAGAAGACAGGTGGTGCGCTATCGCTGTATTCACCAATGATGAATGGCAGAGCTTCTGTAAGGTTATCGGCAATCCGGCGGTGGCAGAGGATCCCAGGTTCGCCACCCTGCTCGCAAGGAAAGAAAATGAGGAGGAACTGGACAGGCTGGTGAATGAGTGGACAATTAGCCGTTCCGCGGAAGAGGTGATGAACGTGATGCAGGCAGCCGGTGTGGCGGCGGGCGTTGTGGCAACCGGGGAAGACCTGCTGGACCATGACCTTCAGTTCAAACATCGCCAGACGTTCGTAGAGCTTGAGTATCCGGGAATTGGGAAATATCGTACTCAATTCGGCGCTCATTTTCTGCTATCTAAATATACCTGCAATATAACGCGAGCTCCCCTGCTGGGCGAACATAACGAATATGTATTCAAGGAAATCTTGGGTATACCGGACGAAGAGTATGACAAGCTAGTAAAAGAAGGGGTTATTGACTAGATTACGGAGCCGTTTTCATACGGTATGAAATAGTGAAATCAAGAGGATGGCTTTTAATACCAATTACTGCAGTTATCCTCAATAATAGAGGGTTTCAGCTTTCACTAAAGAAAGGCGCCGCTACTTCAAGAGTAGCGACTAGGGAACCTATCAAGCACCCGATTCCAGGCGGTGCAGTATGAAACAGTAACATTATCTGAGCCATCCAATCTGTTCCCTATTCACTTAAGAATTGTTATATAAGGGCTGTTAATATATACTACATTACAACATTGCCGTATATTGTCAATGGTACCAGCAATACGCGTATTATGCGTATCCCTGAAAAATTTAGAGGCCACCAACTAAAACACTGGAGTCGTTCATGAATGAAAAAGAACCAATGCTTGAATCCCTCAAAGAGTCGAAAAAATATGAAAAAGGAGAATGGGGATAATGGTAAAAAGTCCTGTGACAGAGAGTAGCTACCGGGAAAACCTGAAAATGCTCAGGGATAATATTGAAAAGAAAAACGGTAAATCAATAGAACAGCTTTACAAGGAAAAGCAACAGAGGCTCTGGGATGTCATAGAAATGAAACAGCCGGATAGGGTGCCGGTACTTCTCGGCGGGTCTTATTTCGCTGTTAAATACGCTGGGCTACCATATTCTACCGTCTATTACGATTTCTATGCCTGGAAGCAGGCCTTCACCAACATGCTGGCTGATTTTGAACCGGATGCCGCGGGTGAAGGGAACACTTCATCCGGGACTTACCTGGAAATTCTGGAAGCGAAAAACACACTCTGGCCCGGTGGTACGCTCCCCGAAAACGTGGCTTATCAGGCAGTCGACGGAGAATATATGAAAGGTGATGAGTATGACTACTTTCTTGAAGACATGACCGATTTCATAATCCGCCGGTATCTACCACGCATTTACGCTGCCCTGGAGCCTTTATCCAGACTTCCCTCCATCAATG
>CAYOHA010000082.1:0-9975 GCA_964403625.1 uncultured Dehalococcoidales bacterium
AGCCACAGTAGGGGCACTTTATGGGCTCAATGCAGAGCCTGTCGTCTCCTTCTTCAATGTATTCTTGGTCCAGGTCTCTTAGACACTCGGGGCAAATCTTACCCTTTATCACTTTGCTTTCCCTGCTATCAAAGAATATCCAGACTCTAGCCTTAACCGGTACCAGACTTGCGGCTAGAGATTCTTATCCCCTTTACAGACTAATTTTACACCCCGGAGCATTCCCGGGCGTCGTCCGCTTGACGGCGGTATGGCAAATGATAGCCGACTACCCTCCGCTTTAAGAAGCAACCGCACTAAGTAGCTGGGTTAAATGACAATTCGTAAGTTCTTTCTGTCTGCTGAGTCCACTATCGTCAGTTTGAGCTCTCTACACAACACGAACCTTCCGGTCCACCTGAGTTCACCATGCCATCAGGTTCCGGCGGCTGACAATAGCTCTCTTACTATAAGCTGTCTTCAAAGTATTAGGGCTCCTATTACAAGTTACTTTAGCTCTTCTTTTGTCGATAGTGTATATTCCACTTACCACACAGCGAGTTGATAAAGGACTTTGTCTCTAGGCTCTCTGTCTGATAAAGGTCTGCCAGAAAGCCGTGTACTAACTCAGGGCCACTCATTCCCGGAGTAGGCTCTTCTGGCCCAGGTAAGTTGATGTAAACTATCTCGGTCATCAATTTCTCATATTCTATGACTTGTCCCATGGTGACTACCTCCTTTCCCAGCCAAGCTAGGATATTCTTCCACAGGTTCAGATGCCCTCCCCCCAAAACCACTAACCCTTTGATATACTAGATGAGTTATTGAAGCAAATATCTTTAGGTACCAAGGTCGTGAACAGGCACCCTTTGTCAATCCTATTATACTACCATGAATCAATGAGACAAAAAGCTAACCAATATCCAATAGCATCTGGGGGGTCACATTTCATCGGAATGTATCCCCCCAATATAGCTTACCATTGCCAGTAACACCGAATTCCTACACAGGTTTGTGCACTCGTTCACTTATCCAGTCCATAAACTCTATCATTATCCTTCCCATCCTTATTATTACAGGCCTGATTATGCTGGCTCGATATTCACTCGGCTCCCACATATCTATTCCACTCTGTAAAGCAAGCTGCCGGGCTAGCTGGTAAAAGTTCTCAGGCTTATAGAAGAAGAGGAAGGGGTTATTCAGATACTCATTTATATCCTCAAGGTCTGATGTATCCTCGTTGTAGTCCTGTTCCGGAGCCCACTCTCGGTAGTAATCATCCCATAACGTTATGAATTTCTCCTGGTGCTCCATAAACCAGAAGCGAAGGCTCTGATACTGTAATTCTTCAAGCTCGTCCGGAGGAGGAGGTGACCAGGGAGGCTCATCGGTACCGGTAACATCATTTATCAATCCGATGAGCTTTATCCACTTTTCACTCCAATCAAAGACCAGCCCCCGGTCAACATTAGAATACAGCTTATCGACTATAATATAGCCCCTACTTAAGTTGATCTGTCATTGGTCACCTGGATGAATTTTGTGGATTACCATATGGTTTACCACTGGGGTTTACCCTATCGTTTACCACTGTGGTTTACCCCCGGTTATTGCAGGAATTATCCCCCGGAATTAAGGCTAACAGAAGGGAGAGGAGCTCTCCCCTGAGTAAATCTAAAAAATGTAAAAACTCCATTACAAAAATTACCAGGAAAAATTAATAAATGGATTTAGAAACTGGGTAAATAGAGAAAAAAGAAGATATATGTAAGCCGGTCTTATTTCAGTCTGTAAGGGTAAGCCACTCACTTTATGAGCCTTTCAGCCTGTGCTCTTGCTTCACGCTCGAAGAATTCATGACCTGCTGGCGTATTGAGGTCTACCCCCAGGAGCTTTGCTTGCGACTTGACCCAATTCTTGACAATACGCGACTCCATGAGAACCTTAATCGCGTTCTCCCGCTCACGCTTGGTAAATTTAGTTTTACCTCTCATTTATTTTCTCTAACTGATCTAAATAGCGTTAAGAACTACTCAAAAAGTGTAGTGAGTAGCCATCCTATATACGCCGTTGAGACCAGTAGTATTACACAGTTATCACCCCCTTAGCAAGGACTTATTCAGATATTTAACCTGGCCATTTGCCGTTTAGTAGTGTTTAAAAACCTTCTCTCATATGGCAATGCTGACACCGGCTCTGTCTAGAACTACTTCATCGCTGAAAATCGATAATCCGAGCCTTATAGCGATAGCCAGTGCTACAGCAGGTGGGCAATCAACCTCGGAGGCATCCAGTATTAGCTTTGCCGCAAACCTGTTGTCCTCAAACTTGTAGAGTCTGACTGTCTTTACCTCAGAGTATTTAGTGATAATATTCTTGTATATAAGGTCATCGTCCAGCGGTCTGGAAGGACTAATATCTATCATTTCTCTTTTTATAGTCTCTGCCTGGGCCGAACCAACGTAAATAGGCAGGTACCGCTCTGTTGTTTTTTCTCTTAAAATTACCACCCATTGACCGCTTACTGAGGTTTGTCTTAAGGCATCGATTACCATTTCTACATCAGCCATAATCCTCCTCCTTAACTCGTCAAATGGTTTCTTTACCGCTCAGAGATTTCAATAAATAACATAGCTTCGTGACAGCTACAGGCTTTTCCCGTACCTGCATAAGAATGCCGCTACCCTATCAACATCATCTGTGGTGTTATCCCTTAGCCTTCTTGCTATACCCCTTGCCGTTCTGACGTCCTTATCCAGTTGGTACCACGTCTGCTTGCCAATATATTCAGCTATATCACCGGGAATATTTTCATACTTTGATAGATATCCTCCACATATGGCAATGAAGTCATTAAAGGAATAGGGATGGAAGTAGAGCCTGGTGTCAAATCGGGAAAGTAGCTCCGGAGCTAAACCTCTGTCTCTATTAGCAGCGGCAAAGACGTTAAGATTAATCTTTTGCCCGCCGTGCCTTCTATACTTAGTTTGCAGAACATCCCCGCTCTCCATCACTGACAGGAGGACTGCCGTGGCATCCATTCTTACTTTATCAAGCTCGTCCAGTATCAGGATTTTAGGCTGATAGGTAAGCAGTGCATCGGTAAGCCCGGGGCCGGTTACCGTTGAGCCTGTAGCCGGATAGGCTCCACCTAGCCTGGCTAATTCCATCAAGAAGAGGCTCTTAGCCGTGGCTGGCGGTCCTATCATGAGATAGTGACTTTTCCTTCCCTCTCTTAGGGTAAACCTCATCTCATCCTTTACATCGTCGTAGCCGATAATGCAGGCGAACAGGTCATCAGGGAGCTCTAGCTCCTGCCCAACTGGAATCCTTGATATGGTCACATTACCCTCAAGGAAGTCCATTATCAAGTCCTTACCTGCCAGAGCGTAAGCGGTTGAGCTGTTTGAGCTGAAGGTAATACCAAGTAGACCGGCATTAAGAAGGGGTCTTAGTTTATATAGTGGCAAGCCGACGGTCTGTGCCTCCCAGCCCACTATGCCTGATTTTGATTTATCCCTAAAATAATCAACATCGTTGTTCTTTTCATAGGCAAGGATATACCCCAGCATCTTTTCCCTAGCAGCATCACTCGCTAGTTCCTCCAGCTTTGTCAGGAAGCAATCCTGATGAACAAACTTGCCGGGCTCGTAGCTGGGTGTTGGTATTTCTACGGCCTGATCACCCTCAATCAATTCATAGCAGGTGATGCAGTATTTTTCTTCCACCAGCTTTGTTCCGTTATTATCCATTTCCTCCTCCTTTATCCACTAGTCAATACCATTAATTATAGTACAATTTATCTCTTCACTATCATCCTGATAATACCGCCAAAAGCCAGTCCACTGCCCACGACTGCGAGTCCGATGCCCGCTGCATTAATCATCTGCGCCTCGTCTAGGCTAAAAGAGCTCGCGCCCCATAAAGACATGTTTGGATCGGCATACATGAATGCAGCAGTTCCAATTCCAGCCAAAACCAAGCCAATTACCAGCATAGAAATTCCGAGTTTCATTGTTCTCCTCCTCAAACCTTTATCTTAAGTATTTCCACCCACCGACACTTCACGCTCCTGGAATGTGAAGATCCTACGTTTCTCCAAGTGACTTTAGGCTCGTTATCGGATGCCGGCTTTTATAAACACGAATCAAAATCTTTGCCCTCTCGGTTGCAACATCTCCCTTACCTATCAACCCTAATATAAATCTCAACAGTGAGTAATGAGTTATTCAGCTCATCATAGAAGAAGTCTATGATATACCATCCGGTGTTAGACCGCGGTATACCGAAATTTTGACTATTGTAGCCTACAATCACCCCTCCACTTAACTCATTGGAAGTAGGCCTACTGTATTCTACCCAGATGGAGTCCATTTTATCTGCCGGAACACAAGTGTAGCTGATGTCTACATCCTCATTTGTCATCGCATCAACATAAAAAACCACTGAGCATCTCTGGTTTGGTAAAAGCTCAAACGATGCTTCATCGTCTGCTAGTTGAATTGACTTAGCGGTATAAGAATGCCGTTCCTCATGAGTTATACTGGATGGGATTGTTGCTGATGTCTCTGTAGTATGACTACCGCAGCCACTGAACAGCATGGATAACAGCATCAATACTCCCAGTGCAATCGACAAGCTGATGTTTCTATTATTGCTTAAATATCTCATCCTTGACACCTCCGTTTTCACTCTAACCCTTAGATAATAGGTTGCTGTCTATTATTTGTCAATATACATCTATTATCATCTATATGTGCCTAAAATATAGCTACATTGTACCATTAACTCAAAACAGGAATGGAGCATACTGTGGTTAAGAAGAAAGCGAGAGACTATTCTCCCCAGGAAATAGAGCGCATATTTTACACGTTCACGGAAGCTCAGGAGTTCTTAGGCGTGAGCCATCAGACAGTCTACAAGCTGATGAAAGAAGGATTACCATCTCATAAGATAGGCAAAAAGCGTGTTTTCCTCAAAGATGATCTTATCCAGTGGATAAAGGAACACTAGTGGTTAGCCAATACCGAGGCCATCACAGCTTACGACGCAGTATTTCCCTGGCGGTTATACAATAAAATACAATTCCTTTCCTTGATTATGAAACGTCTTTCAATATAGCGGCGGAGCCGATTGTCACCGTGGCCCGATGGTAGTTTACCAATTGCTTCTCATTTCTCCGGAGACAAACTCACTTCGGAGCAAAGATCGTCTCACTTATATCACAAAAGACAATAATGTTCAGAACTGCACTCGGTCAGGAGAAACGGTCATAATAGTTAAATGGTCGGTCAAATACTTAGTATCTGCTCAGCCGTATACTCCACCACATATAATAAGCGTGTCGCAATCTCATTTGACCGGGTGACTCCCTACCGAATGGGACCGGGTAGTAAGCAGTCAGTGGTACATTTGACCGACCAGCAATGTGACCGGAGCCGAAGACCTTTACCATTACCAGAACACGCTCAAACCGCAGATATGATTGTGGCGTTAATTTGGCGTTAAACTGAAAAACACTGGTTGTCACCAAAAAGGATGTTAGCTTCAAAACAGGGTCTTGTTAAATAACACAAAAGTTCTAGATTGAACGTAAAACAACACCTTAGCACCCCTAGCCTAGAATTAGGAAACCGCTGCTCTATCCTCTGAGCTACAGGGGCATGCTTCTATAGCTGTCACTAGAAGCAATTGTAACAACTAAGAGTTAGGCTTGCAAGCGGGTAGCCATTTAGCTTTTTCTTAAACTAGTTTGTCAGCGAACATTTCTCCAGCAGCGTGTTTATATGTTATATTGTTACCGTGTTATTTATTTCGCTCAGTTAATTTAAGAATAGCTATCATACCAGTAGTAGGTTGGACATAAGACGAGAACTTATAGTGTGTTAAGGCATACAGCTGAGGAGAAGGTTGGTAAACAGGGTCGTTTCAGTAGTTAGCAAAATAAAGCAGGTCTTAAAAACCGAGGGTTTAATTCCATTACTTAGACGCGGCTTCCCTTTTCTATTGCGTTACTTTCTGCAATACGGAACTCATTATCTTTACCATCATACACTAAAGGAAAGGAATGAGGCTGATTTTATGCCCAGAATCCAGGATTTTACCATAAAGGTAGTCTCAACAAATAAACAAGCCGACCAGATATCAGCCAGTGGTTTTGAAGACTTTCGCCAGCAGTTTATCAATGCCAGGCGAGGTCTGGACAAAGGGGCAATAGCCTTCTGTTTTTATGTTGGCAGTGAGCTTGCCCATATAGGGTGGGTGGCGATGAGTGAGGAGGCCAAAAAAACCTTTGATAGCCTCCCTTATCATATTAACTTCTCAGATAAGGAGGCGTGTACCGGGGGCACGGTAACGATTCCAAAATATCGGGGTAAGGGTCTTATGGCATATGGTTATTTTGTAAGATTTCAATTCCTGAGGCAAAAGGGTATAGTAGCCACCCGAAATGCAGTCAAAATAAATAATACTGCGTCTCACAAAGTAATGGCTAAATTCAGTCCCAATGTGTATGCCAGGGCTTGCTACCTAAAAGTCCTATGGTGGAAATTCTGGCGAGAAACTCAACTTACGAAAACTGGTTAGGATTAATCAATCGGCAATTTGTCCCTTTAGTTTTTGCATAGCGTGGCCTTGGTGCAATCTAGGGGTATTATGAAATGAACACTGCAAAGATAAGAGTAGTAACAGAGGCAGGAGAGTTTGCATCACTGAAACCAGTCTGGAGCCGTCTCTTGCAAAGGTGTGGGGAAAACAATTCAATATATCTAACACATGAGTGGCTATCAACATGGTGGCGGTACTTTGGGCAAGGCAAGAAACTGAATATATTGCTATTTGAGAAGGAAAACCAGGCCATCGGAATTGTCCCGTTAATGAAGGTTGAGCGTAGAGCAGCCTTAATTAGATTTAATGTTCTGGAGACTATAGGCTCAGTAAATTGTAATTATGTGGGGCTCATCCCCCCTGAATATATAGATGATGCCATGACCGCCTTCCTGGTTTACCTGGAAGAGGAAATGGCTAGAGATAGACTCCTACTGAAGCTCTCCTTGATACCTGAAGATAGCCTGTTTCTCGCCCGGCTACAAAAGCACGTTGCTCTATCACCAAGGAGTATATTCATTCACAAGAAAGCAATGACCTTAGCGCCGTATATAAAACTGCCAGCAACCTGGGAGGAGTACTTTAGCTCGTTAAACCGGAGGCGGCGGAAGGTCCTTTACCGAGCATTAAGAAACCTAGAAAAGGGGCACAAAGTGAAGTTACAAGAATATACTTCAGATTCCCTAGATGAGGGTCTGAGTAAGTTTTATAAACTTCACCAAAGCCGGTGGCAGGCCGTGAATGTTAGAGGCATATTCTCCTATCCCAAAATGAAGGAATTCTATAGAGATATTGCCAGCCAGTTTCTTAGAAATAAATGGTTATATTTCACCTGCTTATCAGCAGATAATGAACCAGTGTCAATGGAATATAGCTTTATCTATAATCAGAAGCTCTATAATGCTACCACAGCCCGCGATATCTGGTATTCAGAGTACAGTGTGGGGCACTTGCATCACTTATTTATTATAAAGGAAGCTATAAAAAGGCACCTGCTAGAAATCGATTTACTAAGGGGCGACGAACCATATAAGTTTCACTGGACTAAATCAGCCAGAAGATATATGCAGGTTATGATTAAAAAGAATGGTTTTGGCTCCAAGTTAGCTCTCAGATTTATTCGCATATCTTTTCGTTTACGTGAGATAAGTCAATATAACCTGAGAGAGATTTACTCCCTGTATTTTATAAAAAGAAGAGAAAAAAAGCAGAAAAAACAAATGGGGCTGGATAGATTAATTTAGTTATCCTCACTGGTTTAATCATCCAGGATTGCATAAGTCAGGATATCACTCGTCCCGCTTAACTATTAGCTGTAAGTTATCAGTATTGACGACCATATATTCGATATGTAAAATCATCAATGCTCGGAAACCGAGTTAAGGCGCTACCGAAATAAATAGTGGCACCCTTCTTTAAAATCAAAAAGGTGGGAGGTTTTTTAATGATAAAAATTCGACCGGAGAAGCATGAAGATATTGATTTCTGTGATAACATAGTATGGCACTTAACGATGAATTGTTTGATTTAGCTTTCAGGATTTGGGGTTGTGGAGAAGGTATCAGCTATATATTTGGGGGTGCTTACACACTTCTTAATGATAGTTTTTTCATTTGGCAGTATAATACCACAAGAGATAACCGTCTTTATCCCCTCGTCAATTGATATATCAGTGTGAGTAATTTTGTCCTCAGAAACCATCTCAAAGTAGCCCCCTGTCGGCATTGGTGGTGTGGGTATGTAGATAGCGTAAAATTTCTCCCCGGATTTATCCGTTATTTCATTGGTGACAAAAGCCAGCGTCGTCATCCCTTCTCTGGGGAATTCTACAAAAACCACTTCGCGAAAGGCTACCTTGTTTATTCCAGCCCCGGACAATCCCTCAATAACCTGTTTAGCGCCGATATATATCTGCCGAAACACCGGCACCTTGGCAAATAATGATTCAAAAAAACGGATTACTCTCTTGCCAAGATAGTTACTAGCTATAATCCCAAGGATATAAATCAAAACGAGAAATGTAGCAAAACCAAGACCAGGGATTTTCCATCCGAAGATAGCTTCAATTACTGGCTGTACGATGTTATCCACATTTGAGAAAATCCAGTATAAAATCAGTATAGCAACGGATAAAGGTATAACAACTAAAACACCAGCCAGGAAATTCCTCCCCAGGCCTCTAATAATCCAGTGACTAAATGTTTCACCTGTTTTTTTCATAGTATCTCACTTTATGTTGAACCTAAATTATCCTCATGACTGTTACTGGACGGCTTCGGCGATGTACCCTAATTATATCACTATATAGTAGTATATGGCTCCTTTGCTCTCGCTAAAGCTAATTTTGGGATATAGCTAAGTTTGTGCTAAATATTTTCCCCATTATTTGTCTTTTTACTTGACATTTTTACATTTTTAAGATTAATCTATATTTTAGATGTAAGAATGTATGACACCTATGAATTTTAAAAGGTTTTTCCGAGTATTTTCCATAGCCTTTGTTATAGCACTGCTAGTGGTTTCAGTTTTAGCGTCGCCAGTACTAGCCGCCAGTATCATCCTAACACCAAGCCAGGGACCTCCTTTAATTACTGTTACCATCACCGGCTCCTTTAACCCAGCTACAACTGGTCTCGCTACCATCTCTTTCGATGGAGCTATCATTGGCCAGGCTACTGTTACTTCAGGCGCTCTCAGTGGTAGTTTCCAGGTGCCACTTAAGCCGCGGGGTGTCTATCCGGTCGTGGCTCAAATCGGAAGTGAGAGCGGTACAACACAATTCACCATATCCCCCCAGATTAACCTGAGCACTAATGCTGGCTATGTGGGAGACCAGATAACCGTTACTGGCAACGGTTTCAGCCCCAGCCCTGTTTCCTTGTATTTCGATAACTCCACTACTCCGCTGGCTAACACTACTGCCAATGCATCCGGTATACTTACGCCGGTCACCATCACCATCCCCGCTGCCACTAAAGCCAGTCACATTATAAAGGCAGTGGATGCCGCCGGTTCCTCTGGTGCCGCATTTGCTAGCTTTGCCGTAAGCCCCAAGATAGCCCTGTCGCCAGCAGTGGGCGGCGCGGGCGACCAGATAACTGTTGCCGGTACCGGTTTTGCCGGTTCATCTTCAATCACTATCACTATAGATGGTGAGGAGGTCTCCACCAGCCCATCATCAATATCAACAAATGATAAAGGCGGCTTTACTGCTGTCTTTGTCATACCAACAGACGCCACTAGGGGTGCTCACTCTATCATAGCTACCGACCTGATGGATTATTCCGCCGCCGCCATCCTCACTGTAGAAGACAAGATAGCCCTCAGCACCGACACCGGTTTTGTGGGTGATACGATAGAGGTTAGCGGCACCGGTTTTGCGGCTAATAA
>CAYOHA010000083.1:0-9857 GCA_964403625.1 uncultured Dehalococcoidales bacterium
TCTGGACGGATATGACCAGCCGGAAGATGCATATAACCGGAGGTTTCGGTGCCCGTCATGAAGGAGAGTCTTTCGGCGATGCATTTGAACTTCCCAGCGATAGGTGCTACTGCGAAACATGCGCTACGATAGCAGCAATAATGTGGAGCTGGCGAATGCTGCTGGCAACCGGCGAACCTGAATATGCCGATTTGATGGAGAGATGTTTATACAACGGATTTCTCAGCGGGATTTCATTGGGGGGAAACCGTTATTTCTACGTGAATCCACTTCAGAGCAGGGGAAGAATAGAGAGAGTAGAGTGGTTTGATTGTGCCTGTTGTCCGCCAAATGTCATGAGGCTGATTTCCATGATAGAAAATTACGTAGCAACAGTAAATGAAAAAGGTGTACATATTCACCATTATATGCCGTCGAAAGTGCATGCCCGACCTGGGAAGACATATGAGACATCTCTCAATATAGAAACAGAATATCCCTGGGACGGAAAAATTAAAATTAGAGTGCGTGGAAAAGACGGAACGGTATGGTCCTTATTTCTGCGTATTCCTGCCTGGTGTGAAAATGCTTCAATGAAAATAAACGGAGGGGCTCCTGAAGAAATACATCAACCGGGAGAATATGTAGAAGTAAACCGAAAATGGAATGATGTTGACTGTATCGAGCTAAACCTGTCTATGACACCAAGAATTATTGAACCTAATACAAGAATTGATGCTATCCGTGGCAGCCTGGCTCTTGAATGTGGGCCGTTTGTTTACTGCATTGAAGAAGCGGACCATCCGGGAATTGATATTGATGGTGTACGTATCAGTCCTGACGTGAAACCCCTATCAGTTTGGAGTAGCGAGTTGGCAGGTGGTATAACTTTGTTGAAACTGCCGGGTAAGGTGCTGGTTCATAATGAAGAGGATACTCCTTTATATTTCCCAGTAAATGAACGTAAATCAGTGATGCAGGAAATTAACCTTACAGCTGTTCCGTATTTTACATGGGCAAACCGTGGTCCCGGGAAAATGCGTGTCTGGATTCCACGTATATAGATCTGAAATATAACACGATTTATATTTCTTCCTGATACACTTCTTTTTCTGTGGTCACCTGACATTTCTCTTATCGGGAATTTCAGATTATATCCAGACCAATACATATAATCGATACTAACTACATTTCAATAACGATTTTAACCGAGTGCGGTTGGGGATTGGTCGCGTAATCAAACGCCTTGATAGCATCGGCGAATTTATATCTATCAGTAATCAGCGGTTTAACATTTATTTTACCTGACCCCAGAAGCGAAAGTGCCCGCGGGTAGACATTAGCGTAACGGAAGACTGTTTCCATCCGGGCTTCTTTAGCCTGTGCGGCGACGATATCCACCGGTACCGGGTTGACCGGCATGCCAATGAAAACCACTTTTCCTCCCGGACATAAAGGTAGGAAAATCCCGGCTATGGCGGCTTCATTACCGCTGGCTTCAAAAATAATATCTACGCCCCAGTTACCGGTCTCCTTTTTCACCACGTCCACAAGGTCTTGCTTTTTAATATTGACCGGCATCATACCGTAGCTGGAGGCAAGGTCAAGTTTAGGCTGGATGATATCCGTTATAATTACTTTACTGCATCCTCCAGCAAGGGCAGCCAAGCCTGTTAATAAGCCGATGGTCCCACATCCTGTAACCAGCGCAATATCGCCCGGTTTGACATTAGCTTTTTTTACTGCTTGAAGGCCGACAGAAAGTGGCTCGACGAGAGCTCCTTCGGCATAACTCACATTATCTGGTAACTTAAAGCAGAACATAGCCGGGTGCACCACAGTTTCCCGCAGACAGCCGTGAACCGGCGGCGTTGCCCAGAAAACCACGGCGGGGTCAAGATTGTACATCCCTTCCATCATTGCGCGGCTACGGAGGTCCGGCACGCCCGGCTCCATGCAAATCCGATCACCGACTTTTAGTGATTTCACGTTTTTACCGACCTCGATGACCATACCGGATGCTTCATGGCCCAGCACCATCGGCTCTTTCACGATGAAGTCGCCTATTTTACCAAGGGTGTAATAGTGAACATCACTCCCGCAGATACCGACGGTATGTATCTTGATACGTACATCGTCAGGACCGAGCAATTCATCAAAAGACATATCAAGAATGGCAAGCTTATTCTTTTCTTTCAATACTAAAGCCTTCATGAATCCTCCTAAAATCTGACATTACTGCTCCATATTTCACCAGACTGGTGGATTTCTCATAAGCACTTGATTATACTATGTTTTTCTCATGGTTAGGAATTACTTTTTTACCGATGGTCGACATAAGGATATGGTATTTTCAGCTGTCCCATGTAGTCTAACTTAAGTGACTATTTTTATTGCTAATCTCGCGCCATTATCATAATATTTACTCTTGTATATCTCATCAGCCTGCTGGATGTAACAGTTGGGCTAATAACCACAAAAGGCAAAAATAAATGGAGGTAAAAGAATGGGTAAAAAAGCAACAATAACAGTCCATCCTGCTTACAAGATTGGTAATATCTCGCCGCGACTTTTCGGCGCGTTCCTTGAACCAATCGGCTCAATGGTCAACGGCAGCATGTATAATCCGAAGCATCCCACCGCGGATGATAAGGGCTTCCGCCGTGACTTCATCGACGCGCTTAAGGGCACTGGCTTGCCAGCGGTACGCCTGCCTGGCGGGAACTTCGTTTCCGGATGGGACTGGAAGGATTCCATCGGCCCGATAGAGAAAAGGAAAGCACATCTTGACCTCGCATGGTTTCAGTACATACCCAACGATGTCGGTCACGACGAGTATCTTCAATGGGCTGAACGCGTCGGCTTCGAACCGATATATACAATTAACCTCGGAACCGGCGATATAAACGATGCAATCAGCATTATCGAGTATACTAACCATGAAGGTGGCACCTACTGGTCCGACCTGCGTAAGGAGTACGGACACGAAAAACCATACGGAGTCAAGATATGGTATCTCGGCAACGAAATGGACGGCCCGTGGCAAATAGCTTCCTGGGAGAAGAACCCACGCGGATACGGCATAACCGCTCACGAAGTGTCCAAGGCTATGAAATGGATTGATCCTACGATTGAGACCGTCGCATGCGTATCGTCTTCCCCGTTCCAACACACTTATCCCCAGTGGGACCTTGAGGTATTGCAGGAGTGCTATGAGACAGTTGATTATATTTCACTGCACCATTACCACCCCGCTCCCCCTGATGACCTGGGTGCTCTACTGGGTGGCTCCGCTATGTTTGAGGATTATATCAGGACTGAGATAGCCCTGTGCGATTTCGTCCAGACCAAACTGCGCACCCCGAAGCAGATGATGCTTTCCTTCGACGAATACGGAAGCATGATGCGGCCTGTGAACGAGCTGCATTACGGGCGTGGGGGCAATGTTAACCTTACCAGCTTTTTTGAATTCGATCCTAACAACACCTATGTGCGTCATGACCCAGATAACTGGGCGACCCGCAGGATGCTTCGACATACACCGGAAATAATCAACGCCATCACCTCTGCGTCTACCATGCTAATCTTCATGCGTCATGCCGACCGAATCAAAATCGGCTGCATGACCGGCGGTCTGAATGCTCTTGCTGCGACTAACCGTGAGTATGTTTGGAGATCTGCCTCTTATTACCCTATGACCCAGCTTATCAAGTACGGCCGTGGCGTTTCCCTGATGCCATCAGTGGACTGTGACACCTACGATATACCTGGCTATGCTGTCAGCGATGTCCACCAGTATGACACCCATGAAGGGGTACAGTACATCGAGTCCACCGCTGCTTACGATGATGTCAACGGCGAGCTCAATGTGTTCGTCATCAATCGCAACTGGGAGCAGGATACAACATTAGAGCTTGACGTTCGTGGATTCGAGGGTTATGCTCTCATAGAGCAAATCCAGCTCCATACCGACGATATCAACGCAGCCAACTCTTATGAGAACCCGAACGTTATCGTCCCGTCTATTAGTTCCACGGCTAAGTTTGAGGACGGCAAGGTGTCCACAGTTGTCAAGAAACTCTCCTGGAATGTGTTCCGGTTTAAAAAGCAATAAATTTCCCTTTCATCAACCGGACATTTTGACCTTTCTTCCAGGTGGTAGCCCAAAAGACAAATTCAATAGTTCAGTAATGAAAGCAAGAAAGGAAAAGGAAGCAGCCAAAAAAGTAAAAAGACGCTTTGTAAAAAACTCCGAATAAATAATGTCGGGAACGCCCTGTTGGTTATACCATTTGCCGAAAAGTGACTCAACTTTTTTCCGGTTTTGTTTAATTCTTCACCGCATCATTCACTTGATGGATTCAAGATATTGATAGAGTAATAGCGAAGGGAATATAATCAGGTACGTCACAATAATAATAGGGAAAATCACCCGCCTGTTCATGAGATTATCATAATCAAGGTATCGACCTAACAATTGGCATTGCAGCCGGGGCAGGCCAGGGTAGCCGGACATTATATGAACGTAAAAACAAGATTATATATGGAGCGTGATCAAGTATGGATGTTATTAAATTAGATTCCGGTTATATCTCCGGTACAAAAACCGGAAAACCGGGCAATGAAGTAAGTACTTACCTCGGTATCCCGTATGCCACTCCGCCCGTCGGGGAACTCCGCTGGAAACCACCTCAGCCCGTGACTCCCTGGAAAGGAACCCGTGAATGCGTAAATTATAGTACCCAACCTGCCCAGTATCCCGATGTTAACTTGTCCGAAAAATTCCGGGAAGTGCCGTCGAGTGAAGACTGTCTTTATTTGAATGTTCATACACCGGCTGAAAAGGCTACCGACAGTCTGCCGGTGATGGTCTGGCTGCATGGCGGTGGTTTAAGATACGGTAACGGGAACTGGATACTCCAGAACAGCCCCGGGTTGCCCCAACACGGAGTAGTGCTGGTGACCATTAACAGTCGGCTCGGAGAAATGGGACTGTTTGTTCATCCTTTACTTACAAAAGAATCACCGAACGACTCTTCTGGTAACTATATGTTTATGGACATGGTAGCCGCCCTGAAATGGGTACAGGGGAACATCGCCGCATTCGGGGGAAATCCTGATAATGTCACCATTTTCGGTGAATCTGGAGGTGGGGACAAGGTTGTCTGCATGCTTGCTTCCCCTCAGGCAAAGGGCTTGTTCCACAGGGCTATATGCGAAAGCGGTGGAAGCCGCGCCCAGGCTACTCCTTTGAAAGATATGGAAGAATTCGGCAACAGGTTATTCGCTAGGCTTGGTGTGGATAAGGAATCCGATCCTCTAGCTGCCGCTAGGTCAATACATTTTGAAAAAGTCATCGAAGTCAGCCAGGCTATAAATGTGGAAATGGGCGAGCAATATGTTTTTATGGGACCTTGGGGAATTACCAGTGATGGATGGTTTTTGCCTGATACTCCGTATCATATCTTCGAGAAGAACAAACACAATGCCGTTCCGATTATTACATGTGCTAATCTCGGTGAATTAACCGGACCCGGCTATGTTCACGTACCCGAAATGATTCCGGGTTATGTTAAGCTTCTCAATGCAGCAAACCGTGCCGGAGTAAAGGGATATGCGGCGATATTCGACCAGGTACCGGGTAATTTCAGGGAGGAAGGAGGAGTATCTGCCCACGCAATGGAAATGCATTACGTTTTTGGTAACGTTGACGACCCTCTGCCATGGGAAAGACTCCGTTATATGTACCAAGCAGCCGGGGCGAAATCACCGATGCCCGTGATTACCGATACCGACAGGAATGTTGCGGAAGCAATGATGCAAATGTGGACGACTTTTGCCAGGACAGGGAACCCCAGCGTGAAGGGGTTGATAGACTGGCCTGCCTATGATGAGGCTTCCGATAAATACCTGTATATAGTCGATCCGTTACAGGTCAGGGCTGGCTTCTCCCGGATCGCTCAGGACCAGTAAAACTTTTGAATAATCCCCCTGTTTGCCGGGGAATAATTAGCTCAGTAATCCGGTATTTTCTAAATAAAGGATCAAGGTTACGGAAATTAAAACTTGGCATAAACTTTCATGATTGAATAACGGAGGCTGCAATGAGTAAAAGCTGCTTGATCACGTACTCTTCGTATACGGGTAATACAGAAAAAGTTGCGTTAAGGTTGAAGGAGACTTTTAAAAATAAAGGCTGGCAGTGCGATATTTTTAAAGTCCAGAAAAATGCCGATGATATACTCAGACCCCCTTTCGACATCCGCCAATATGATTTTGTCTGTGTCGGCTCCGGGCTCAGGGCACACCTGCCATATAACGAGATACTGAATTTGCTCAGAGGATTCAGAACCCGTATGGATCCCAGGATAGTCCTGCGTAACAGAGATGAAACTATACCATATATTAACGAACCGGTACCTGAAATCCCCCGTGATAGAAAGCCTGCAATAGATCACATGAAAATTGTATTGGGTCCCGATGCTCCCAGGGCAGTCGTTTTTATTACATATGCCGGATACGAATTCGGCCCTAAAGAAGCCGAACCTGCGGTACAATTACTGGCGCTGGAGATCGAGCATATCGGATTTCAATTTGTTGGAAAGTTCTGCTGTCCGGGTAAATATCTCGATAATCCCATGCCAAGGACCTTCCACGGAGATATCCGTGACAGACCCAACGAAAGAGATCTGCTTAAAGCACAATTGTTTATTGAAGATATATTAGACGAAATAGCCGACCGGCCTCAATGATTATGGTAACACAATAGATCACAACAAGGAGATTGTATATAATGCCTGCAGTAAATTCTGTAGATCACAACAAGGAGATTGTATATAATGCCTGCAGTAAATTCTGTCCTCGGACCGCTTGATACCGGCGAACTAGGTTTTACACTGATGCACGAACATGTTATCCACCAGGGTCCTATCATCCAGAACTACCCCGAGCTTTTCGGCCCCGGATTTCTGGGCCGGATTATTACAGGAGTAAAAGAAGCTCGGGAAAGCGGAGTCGATACCATCGTCGATGCTACTACCTTTGATACTGGCCGGGATGTATCTCTGCTGGCTGAAGTTTCCCGCCGGACCGGCGTCAATATTATCGCCTGCACAGGATGGTGGATGACTCTGCCTTCATATATATCCGGACATTCTCCGGATATATTCGCAGACCTGTTTGTACGTGAAATCGAAGAAGGTATTGCCGGTACTGACATTAAGGCTGGTATTCTGAAATCTGCCGCAGATTACGGCGGAGTAACAGCTGACGGAGAAATAATGCTTCGTGCCGTGGCCAGAGCTCATTGTCGGACGGGCGTCCCGATAATGCTCCATTCCTACGCACCGGAGCAGATAGCCAGACAACAGTTAGCCATACTGCAGGACGAAGACGTCGACATGAAAAGGGTTGCCGTAGACCATGTCAACGATACTCAGGATATGGAGTACATCACATGGATCCTGGAACAGGGATGCTACCTCGGAATGGATCGTTATCCGGGAACAAATCTGAGTGCTTATGCCCGTACGGAAACATTAAAACGGTTACTCGATGCCGGATGGGCTGACCGGCTCCTCCTGTCCCAGGATTTGAGTTTGGCTAATCCGGTTACATTCTACCCGCCGGAAGTACAGGAAAGCGTGGAAAAAGGGAATCCTTACGGATACCTTTATATCAAGAAAGTCGTCTTTCCCTGGCTCAGAGAGATGGGAGTGGATGAGTCTGTGCTGAATACTCTTTGTGTAAACGGCCCCAAACGTTTTTTCGAAGTATGTTGACCAACTTTTTAACAATCAAGCACCATGTTGAATTAGCTCTGAGGGAAAAGGAAGCCAAGGAAGCAAGGGTTATCGTGATTAGAGATGCTCTGCAAAAGCATCATGCCAGGCTTATCTCATATGCTGAAAGGCTATACAATAAGGTTAGTTCAGAGGAACCTCTGACCACCGACTTACTGGAAGACCGTATGTATAGCGCTTTAAAGAGTCACATTCCGCGGTCTTCTTTATGGAGTAATCTTAATCGTCTTAATAATTTCTATGAAAAACTGGACAAACTAGAGGTACGGCTGCGAATTAACTTACGGGAAGAAATCGTTAAGGATAATGATATTCCCAATAAAGATTCTGTGCATCAAGGTTTTTTAGAAGCTTTTCATTTCCAGGTGATCGAATGGGCTAAAGGTCATGGTGGTATTAATTTAAAGGACTTCTTTAAAGTACATACTATAGGTAAAGGAGAGAGTTCTGTTGAGTATGGGGCTTTCCATTTAGGTATCGTTGCAGATAGCGATGTACCCACGATAATAGCAGTCATTGAAAGATGGGAAGGGAAATTGACTGAATGGCAGGAATACAATGATGCTAGAACCATATTTAATCAACTTGATTCGTTAAAAATGAAAACCAAAGAAGATTTAGCTGTAATCCTCGAAAGAGGTATAGTACCTGGCAGCTGTAAATATTGTCCGGCGTGAAGAAAAAAGGAGGCAGAATAATGAAAGTCGTTATATATACCAGGGTGTCGTCTGATGCCCAGGATGTCGACCTTTCGATATCGGCCCAACTCAGGGCACTGAGGGAGTATGCTGCAAAACATGGGTGCGAAATTGTCAAGGAATTTGTTGATGAGGCGGAAAGCGGTCGTACTGCGTCCAGGCCTACTTTTCGGGAAATGATTGCTCTGGCTAAGACCAGGTACCCGCCATTTGAGGCCATATTGGTTTGGAAGCTGAACCGCTTTGCCAGGAGCCGGGTTGACTCCATCACCTACAAAACTCTGCTTAAAAGCAAAGGTATTAAGGTTATCTCCATTAATGAACCACTGGATGATAGCCCCTCAGGTCAGTTACTCGAAGGGGTTATTGAGTCTATTGACGAATTTTACAGCGCCAACCTTGCACAGGACATTAAGCGAGGTATGAGAGAAAATGCCAATCGTGGATTTTTCAATAGCAGTCGACCGCCCTACGGCCTTCATAAAGTTGCTGTAAAAGATGGTACCAGAACCAGATATACGCTAGAACCTGACCCTGATGATTCTATCGCCGTAAAGGTGGTTCGCAGGATGTTTAATATGGCTTTGGAGGACACGGGTTGTAAGGAAATCGCTAAAGCCTTCAATAGAGAAGGTATTCGCACTAGTAGTGGACAGCGCTGGGGAAAGACTACGGTGCATAAGGTTCTGACCAACGAGGCTTACTGCGGCATTCTCGTCTGGGGTGGCAGGCCAGGACATCCAGCAATTCACAGTGGTGACCCACCGGTGAGGATTGAGAATGCCTGGCCATCGATTATTGACAGAGCTACTTTCGCAATGGTGCGGGAGAAGATGTCGTCCAAAAAACCAAAGGCGACCCATCCCAGAACCATACCGAGTTTTTATCTACTTAGTGGCCTTCTGTTCTGCTCTTGTGGGCACGCCATGATAGGCAGAAGCGCCAAGTCCCATCAGTATTACTACTATACATGTAATGGTAGCTACAAAAAAGGCAAGGAAATTTGTAATTCAAAATCTCTACCGAAGAATAAGCTTGAGCAACTGGTTATCAACCAGATCAAAGAAAAAGTACTCAACCAGGAATGGTTGGAGGAGTTGGTCAGGCTGGTTAATATCGAACTTGATTCCAGCCAGGATACCCTGAAAGAGAGGATGGATGTCCTTGATGCTGATCTCAACGACGTGAAAATCAGGTTATCCAGGCTGTATGATGCTCTTGAGACGAACAAACTCAGCCTCGATGACCTGGCTCCACGGATTAAAGAGTTAAGAACACGACAGGATGAGTTAACCAAGGCTAGACTTCAGTTAGAAGCAGAGAAAATTACTCAGGGAATCGAGCATGTAGATGCCGAAGTGGTAAAGTCCTACGCCAG
>CAYOHA010000084.1:0-9824 GCA_964403625.1 uncultured Dehalococcoidales bacterium
TCCCATCTCCAGCTGCCCCTGGATACCACTTCTGGTGGCCCTGGATAAAGAACTATCATGGTGAATCGAGTATGGGCTGTGATAATCCATATTCTTATACAAAGTATATCTGGCTCGACCAGAATCTAAAGAAGTCTATGGGATATTAAAGTATCCTCTTGGATAATAGAATATATCAAACTAAGAACGGGGCGAAATGCCCCGTTCTTAGTTCACGCCTTAATCAATCTAAGAACAACACGATTTGTTCTTTAACTTGTTGAATATAGCATATATTTTATGCTATGTTTGAGACTAATTGTAAAAACTTTGAGAGAGGTGAACAGGAAAGATGGCTGAATCAAAATATGGAAAATATGTTATTTCAGAACTTAAACTTGCCTCGAAGCTGTCTCCTCCCAGACAGGGACCAGACCCCTACCGCATCCCCAAGCCCGGTGAAGGTGGGCGTATACAACTGCTATATCTTGACAACGAAATCATAAAAAATGCACTCTATGCAGAGTGTGTCTGGATACTGCCGGGAGGTAAGCTACCCGGTACGGCCGAACCTAATCCACACTCACACGAATTTGATGAAGTGGTTACATTTATCGGCAGTGATATTTCAGACCCGTATAACCTTGGTGGAGAAATCGAGATATGGCTGGAAGACGAACCACAGATACTTACCAGAAGCAGCCTCATCTTCATTCCAAAAGGAATGAAACACTGCCCACTAATTATCAGGAGGGTAGATAGACCGATATTTCATACTGCTATGGGGACAGGCGGCATCTATCTTCAGGACATTAAGAAGTAGGGTCTAATGCCTGGTATATACTATCTGAATGTACTTGTTGCCAGGTATTGATTATTAGATAACGACAACTAGCTTTTCGGTCTTTCGAAGAAGCTATCAGCCCAACCCTCAGCATACGTACCAGCGCCAAGCATGATAGCCATCTCTATATATGGTTTGTTACAGGCTTTGAAGTTTAAAGGACCGTGACGCAAACCCCTAGGTATAAAGACACCGAAGCTGGTATCGAGAAAAAATAATTCGCCGCCGAGGCCGAATTCCATGTTAGCGCCCAAGTTTTCAGGGTTCTTGTAATCACCCCCGATATGAAGAACAATCTCGTTATATTTCTCGTGTCTCATCTCGCCGATACCGGGTTCTACTTTATCCCATATCCAACCGAATTCGATGTAACAGTTGGCGGCGTTAATCTGAGTCCTGCTCATATAGGTCATAGTAGGAGTCTGTCTTCCTGTAACAAATATTCCCCCGGTTTCCCGTACGGGACTGCGAATAACATATTGCTCATAATCGTACCTGTCTTTTTTTACCGGTAGCACCTTCCCCGATTGGAGTTTTCCACTCTTGTCCCATATTTCCTCAGCGTCACCGGTACCTAGCGTCAGGGTCATCTGAATATGCGGAAACTGGAATTTTTTCCACGTTATCGGCCCGTGAGGTGTTCCTTTGGGAATGAAAATTCCTGTTGTTGTGTTGAAGGTAATGGGCTGACCACCGATATAAAACTCTATTTCAGCTCCCAGGACCTGGGGTATCTCTGCGTTACTACCCCAGTAGATGATAATCTGGTCGAAATCATGTGTGTGTTCACCAATATAAGCATTTGGTTCTGGTATACCGTATATCCAGCCTAGTTGTAGATAGTTGTCGACACCTGGTATCAACTTATTGCTGATGAAGGTCATTGGTGGAGACTGACAGTTGTTGACGCGGGGGGTACTCTCTTCGTAAATAGGCTTACGGACAATGTATTTTTCATATCCCGATTTTGCCATTTCCTGTTCCTCTTCTCTTTTACGATTTGTCCAATAGTATAACACAATACTATTAATATCAAAATAGATATTCAAAGGGCTTTTTATTGAACGATTTAGAAAATAAAACAATAATATCAGACTCAGGCTGGGTATTGTCGCCGAAATTTTGGAATTGGATTGACAAAAAGGCTTTATGAAACTAATATTAGTCACATAAAAACGTAAGATGAGTGTTCGAAACCGGAAGATAGACCTTCCGTATAAATAAGAAAGGGGGAAAGAAATGGATCTAGGTCTGAAAGGAAAGGTTGCACTGGTAACCGGGGCTGGCAGTCAGAGGGGATTTGGTAAGGGGATAGCAATGGTTCTGGCCAAAGAAGGGTGTGATATAGTTGCCTGTGATAAGGATTTTGAAGGAGCGGAAAAAACAGCTGAGGAGGTTATGAAGCTAGGGAATAAGGCAATTGCTTTAAAAGCAGATATTGTTAATAGTGATGAAGTGAAAGAAATGGTCAGAAAAGCACTAGATAAATTCGGCAGGATTGATATTCTAGTGAATAATGCCGGCGGTAGCACACCTCCTCAGAATTTCGTTGACACAACTGAAGAAACATGGGCAAAGAATATTAACCTTAATCTACTCGGACTATCCTACGTCACCAGAGCTGTTCTGCCTCAGATGATAGAACGCAGGAATGGCAGTATTGTTAATATTTCCTCTATTGCCGGCTCTATCGGTACACAAGGAGGTACTGCCTATGCCGCGGCAAAAGCTGGAGTGCAGAATTTCACTCTATCTCTAGCAAAAGAACTGGCAGAATTTCATATTAGCGTTAATTGCATAGCTCCAAGCTTGGGTAATACTGCCTTTTACGATGATTTCCCTAAAGAGTTTACTGATATCTTTGTGAAAAAATCAGTAGCAGCAGGGAGATATGTCACTCCAGAAGATATTGGAAATGCTGTTGCATTTCTGGCTTCTGATGTTTCTAATCGAATAATGGGGCAATGTCTCAATGTATCTGGAGTGACCGGTCCTTAACCAGCCTGGTGTTAGGCCAGAATATATTATTAAAAATATCAAGATAATCAAAGGGAGGTAACGATGGATCTGGGTTTAAAAAATAAAGTGGCATTGATAACCGGGGCCGGTAGCCAGGTTGGATTTGGTAAGGGTATGGCAATGGCTCTCGCTAAAGAAGGCTGCAATATAGCTGCCTGCGATAAAGATATTGAGGGAGCAGAGAAAACCGCTGCTGATGTCAAGGCTTTAGGACGAAAAGCAATCGCTCTTAAAGTAGATATTACCAAGACGGTAGAAGTTAAAGAAGCTGTCGATATGGCGCTCAAAGAATTTGGTAAGATAGATATCCTGATAAATAATGCTGGAGTCGGCACACAACCGAAGCCCTTTGTTGCCACCACCGAAGAGGAATGGGATACAAATATAAATATTAACCTCAGGGGAACGATGATTGTCACCAAGGCTGTTCTTCCCCATATGATTCAGCGTAAGAGCGGCAAGATTATCAGTATGTCCTCGACTGCTGGCCTGTCCGGAATGAATACCGGTGGTGTCTACGGTGCAGCGAAGGCAGGAATTGTAATTTTTACCAGCGCGCTGGCAAAAGAATTGAATGAGTTCGGAATCAATGTTAACTGTATGGCGCCGGGTCTTGGAGCGACCGGTTTTCACAAAGCCAGTAATTTCCCCAAGGAATATGTAGAAAAGTTCGTCAAGGAAATGGCGGCATCCGGAAGGACTACAACTCCTGAGGAACTTGGAAATGTTGCTGCTTTCCTGGTCTCGGATGTCTCTAAAAATATTACCGGACAGTGTATCCGGGTTTCAGGTCTTATGTAGATTAGATAATAGCCGATTGGCAATATATCACAGTCTATTATTTACGAAAAAGGGGGAAGAAATTATGGAGTACAAGAGTATTATTTATCAGCCAGGAAAAGTAACACGAATTATTCTTAATAGACCGAAGTACCTGAATGCCATCAGCCATCCAATGTATGCCGAAATAGAGGACGCTTTCGATCGATTTTCTGAGGATCCGGAATGCAAAGTAGCTGTCATATCCGGAGCCGGTTCCTGTTTCTCAGCCGGACATGATGCCATCGGGCTTACACCAGAGTCAGCGCCTATGTTGTCAGACCGTAGAACGCCTGAGCAACTTGTGAAGGACTTAGGCTCCGAGACAGAGGTATGGCGCCAATACGGAAAACAACACCAGTATTTTTTGAATGATATGCATCTCCATAAGTTGCACCGCATTCCAAAGCCTACTATTGCTATGGTACATGGGTATTGTGTTTGGGGAGGTTATTTCTTAGCCGGCGTGATGGATATCATTTTTGCTTCAGAGGACGCCCTGTTCCTTGCTGAGGTGGGCCAGTGCGATCCGGGTACATGGGACTGGGGTGCGCGTAAAATGCTCGAAGTGATATATGAGCACCGGTTTCTCACCGCCCACGAGTGTTATGAGATGCATATGGTTAACCGTATCTTCCCTGATTACGAGACTTTGGAAAGAGAGACTCTTGCTTATGCTAATCGAGTTGTCGAGAATGAACGCCTGTCATTTACTGCTCTGCAATATATCAAGCAAGCAGTCTATCATACCAGGGACCTTCAGGGCTTCACGCAGGCATGCCAGGATACCTGGATTATCGCAGCACCAGGCCGACGTCCTACTGGAGATGAAAGACACGGGGAGAGAGCTGAAGGTCGAGGAATGGCACGTACTCCCAGGGCTTTAGCCAACCTAAAAGCGAAGCTGATTTCAGAAGGGAAAGAAGTACCGAAACTGGTAGAAGAAGCTCTGGCAAGGGCAAAAGCCAGAGATGATAGGGCAGTATGGCATAAAGCCCTCCATCAGGAATGGCGGGACGAAGCGCGAGTAAAGAAAGCCGATGAATTGGAGAAGAAGCTTAAAGAACGGGAGAAAAACGAGGAAAAGCAGAAACCTTCTAGCTAGTTTGTTTGATAACTAAAAATAGAAAAAATTATCATCGACACAAGAGAAACTCAAAAGCGAGGTTGTCAAAAAATTGCGAAGTGTCATCCTGATTGAAGCGACCTGCCCGCCGTACAAGACTATAGCAGGCGGGAGGATCTCAGGGTATGGTATGGATTTTTATCACCCCTCCCTGAGATTCTTCGTCGTCCTTCACAGAGTGAAGGCCTCCTCCAGAATGACATTTTCGGACAACCTTGCTTCTTTTATCTGGAATAGTTTCTCTAACCGTATCCGTTAACTAGTCAATCGTATCGGTTCTGTACCGTCGTCCAGTTTTTCCAGATTCCTGATAAGCTCTATAATCTGTTCAATCTTATCGGGGGATAGCGGATTTAAAGCGACCGGGGCACATTCTCTAAATTTTTTCGCACAATCGTCGAAGTTCATCGGATTACCGACACTACCTAGAAAGTCTTCGACAAACTCAGAATATTCGGTACCATCGTTCATAATTATGGTCACCCTGCCCGGTGATACTCCGTGTTTGGTTAGACTATTATCCAGCCGGCCGGTTACCTTTTTAGCCACTTCCAGGATATTTATCCTTTTTATAGTGACATCAGTAAAATCTTCAAGAGTAACTTTCCCTCTAACGAGAGCAGTAGCTATCGTGTACGGCAGGCTAAACTGGGCATCGACTATAGTCCGCGGGGCACGCTTTATTTCAATAGGTTGACACAATCCATAACCAGATTGCCCACCAAGAGCTACTATCTCTCGTATCTGGTCAACGCTGATGCCATGCTTAGCCTTCAGTGAAAGTGCAGCATCTATAAATGGATGAGAGAATCCGCAGCACGGGTACGGTTTATCACCAACATTAACTCCCTCGAATTTCTTCCCTAGTTCATTTGTCAGTATAGAGGGATTGTAGTCTCCCCTAATGTAGGTATTATAAAGTCCACCTCTTCCCTCTCTGCCTTCCAGTGAGCTTCTTTCGCCTGTGATTCCCCTTTCTGCCATCAGGGCAGCAGTGATACCAGCTTTGGCGGCAAATCCAGGACCCATTCTCTTGGCTAGTGCACCGTCTCCTACTCCTGTCCCGGCACCACCGCACTGGTGATAAGCAAGACCGATAGCGTTGATCATCTTTTCTTCGTCAAGTCTCATTACTTTTGATGCCATGGCTGCCGCCGCAATAAAACCGAAAAGAGTGGTTGGATGCCAGCCGGCTCCGAGTGCAGTACCCTCCGGTTTGCTTGCCAGTCCCAGTCTGGAATCAAGGTCCTGTCCTAAAATAATAGCTGTTAGTAACTCTTTGCCGCTTACATCCCCCATTCGTTCCGCCACGGCGAAGCAGGTCGATACAGCAACACACCCCACGTGGACAAGAGATACGGGATGTCCGTCATCATAGTCCAGAGCGTGTATCATTGAACCGTTGACCTGAGCAGCATTCGGGGCGGGACATTTTATGCCGTAGCCGATGATGGTGCTTTGAGGGCTGCCTCCCCACTCCTTCACCATATCCACCAGTTCCCCAACACCGGGTTTGGTTGTGCCGCCAAGGGCTGTGGCGAAACTATCGACTATTTCTTTTTTAGCTGCCTCTACAGCAATATCAGGGATATCTTCATATTTCGTTCTGGTGATATGTTTAACAAGGTCGAATATTACATCCATATCTCTCACCCCCAACTATTTGGTCTTATTATTTAGAAGTTTTTATTGAGATTTTTTAGGGACGGTTTTAATCACCCCTTCTTTTTCCAGCTCGGTAATAATTTCAGGTGTGTATCCCAGTTCGAGGAGAATCTTTTCGGTATGCTCCCCCAGAAGAGGGGCTGGTCCTTGAGGGTTACCGGGAGTCTTCTTAAGTTTTATCGGGTTGCCCAGCATTTTTATCTCGCCACGCACTGGATGATTGGTGGTGTAAATCATTTCGTTAGCTTCAACCTGAGGATGGGTACAAAGCTCTTCAAAAGTTAAGCAGGGGTCACAACGCATTTTAGCTTCACGGAATATCTGTACCCATTCTGCCCTTGTTTTCTTACAGAATGCTTCGTCTAAAATTGGGGCTAGTTCTTCATTATGCTTCCTTCTCACACCATCATTCTCGAACCTGGAGTCATGTGCCAGGTGTTCTATATTAAGCAACTTACAGAAAGCAGGCCATAGGGGGTCGGAGCCGTATATAGTCAGCACGTCACCGTCCTTGGCTTTATAAGGTCCATACGGTGGAGCCATACCTCCCCCCACGCCTGTCCTTTCCGCTCCACTGGATCTACCGCGACCTTGGCGGTCCATAAGGAATCCTGCCAGACCGGCAAACTGAAGGTACATTGCCGCACTAAGGTTGTTGAGAGCTACATACTGTCCTTCCCCAGTCCTTTCCCTAACGAACAACGCCGTCATTATGGCATAAGCTGTCATGATACCACTGGTATTGTTGACTACACCCATAATCTGCATTTGAGGCCGGCCGCCGGGATGAGCTGCCTCACTGACCATACCTGACATTGCCTGACTCCACATATCACCTCCGGCGCGATGCGCTATAGGACCGGTTTCGCCATAACCGGTGAAGGAACAATAGATAATTCTTGGATTTATTTTCGATACGGCTTCATATCCCAATCCCAGTCTATCCATCACACCGGGGCGGAAGCTCTGGAGGATGACATCGGCATCCTTTATTAGTTTTATGATAATTTCCCTGCCCTTTTCTTCCCTGATATCAACAGCCAGGTCCTGCTTACCGCGGTTGAGTGCAATCCACGAGGAGGTATCAATTACCCCCTGTGAAAGCCTATCAGCAAGCACATCATCCATACCTGCCGGGAGACCCAACCTTTGAGGTTCTCCCTGTATCCGTTCCACTTTAATTACTTTAGCTCCCATATCGGCAAGCATCGCCCCTCCCAAAGGAGCGGCTACAGCGATACTGAAATCCAGAATTTTTATACCTTCTAACGGAGCAGTCATAATCGTGCCTCCTTAATGTTAATATGTGACTCAAGAAAGAAGATGGATAATTTCAGTAACATCGTCTATCTGTTCAAGTTTACTGATCAGTCCCACAACCCTGTCAAGGTTCTTTTCGGGTATTTTTTTGGCGGCATACGAAGCACAATCTCGAAACTTCCTTTCATAATCGTTGAAGGGCAGTATCCCCCGATTTGCCATAGGATTACCGGTTTGCTCTGAATAGTTCTGTCCATTCTTCATTTTAACCTCGACTCTCAGAGGGCTGTTTCTACCTGGTTCCAATGGGTCTGAAATTTCTTCAAGGCGTATTTTTTCGGCTACATCCAGAATATCCCGGCTTTTAATAGCTTCTTCATTAAAGTCACCAATACCAGCCCTTCCTCTGGCGATAACAACGGCTACCGCCCAGGGTACGCTAAACTGGGAATCAACGGGATTTCGTGGGTGACTTCTCACTTCCAGAGGAACACATAGTACATCTCCTTCACGGCAGACTATGGTGATTTCTCCTACATTATCAGATTTTATATTATATTTATTTACTAAACTTAGCGTCGCACTGACAAAACCATGAGTACCGGCACAGCAGGGATATGGTTTCATCTGGACACTTAGTCCTTCGAATCGCCTTCCAAGGTCTAAGGTTAATATTGCGGGATCAATCATCCCCCGGTGATACAGATTGAAAAGTCCATCTTCCCCCTGGAAAATATTAGGCGCCCCGGTAATACCTTTCTCAGCCATCAAAGCTGCGGTCAAGCCACCTCTGGCAGCAAATCCAGGCCCCATTCTTTTAGTTAAGGCGCCATCGAGCACACACTGGCCGTTACCGGCACTCTGGTGATAACCGATACCCATTGCGTTAATTATTCCCTCTTCATCCAAACCAATTATCCGCCCGGCAACTCCAGCAGTAGCGATATAGGCATACAGTGGGGTGAGGTGCCAGCCTGCCCCGGGCTGAGTTTTGCCCGGCATGTTTTCCTTAATTTCAGGAGGTAAATTCTGCCTTATCCACTGGAAACCACGCCCCAGACGGCACATCATATCTACACCTAGGGCAACTGACGTGATTAATTCTTTGCCGCTGAGTCCGCCTTTACGCTCTGCTAATGCCAGACAGGTCGGTACTATTGCTACCGAGGGGTGAGTCGGTCCGGAACCGGTGTCGTCATAATCAAGAGCATGACTCATCGTGGCATTCACCTGGACTGCGTTCGGTGCTGTAACCTTGTTCCCGTAATAGATTATTGTGCTCTCTTCCTTACCGCCCCACTCGATAATCAACTCCAGCAGCTCTCTAACTCCAGGTTTGGCTGAACCGCCCAGGGCAACCCCCAGGATATCCAGAATTTCTCTTCTGGTTACCTCCACAACATCACGAGGAATATCCTCGTAACGTGTATTGACAAAGTTCTTAGCAAATTGGTAAGAAGCATCCATAATTTTCACTCCCTTATTCGAATACCCCTGCCTGTAGTAAGTTAACAAATTCATCGTCAGACATACCGAGTATCTTTGTGCAGATATATTCGGTGTGTTCTCCAAGGAGAGGACTTGGTCTTAATGGTTTTGCCGGAGTCTCCGATAATATGAAACTCTGACCCAGGTGGGTAAACTGTCCCATCTCGGGATGATCCATCTTCCAGAACATATTCCGTTGTCTGAGTTGAGGGTCTTTATATATGTCAGCCGTATTCTTAACAACACCTGCGGCCACTCCTGCCGCCTGCAGTTGCTCCATTACTTCTTCAGGTGTATGCTCTTTCGTCCATTCACTTATCAGCCGGTAAAGTTCGTACTCATTCTGCTTTCTGTTGAGCAGAGTATTAAAGCGGGGGTCTTCAGTATACTCGGGTTTTCCGATTTCCCGGCACAGGGTTTTCCATTCCTCATCATTGAACACAGCGATAGTACACCAGCGGTCATCTCCTTTGCAGGGATAGACGCCATGAGGAACGGTATATGGGGAAGAATTTCCGATTCTTGTTGGCTCCCTGCGATTTGCAGCATAGTCTAATATACCAGGTAATATAAAATAGAGTGCTGTTTCAAATTGAGATAAATCGAGAAGTTGTCCTTTCCCGG
>CAYOHA010000085.1:0-9614 GCA_964403625.1 uncultured Dehalococcoidales bacterium
CCGCCCGCTAAAGAGAATCCATAGACCATACACTCCAGCCAGACCCTGCGAAATGACATTGCTAAGAGCAGCCCCACTTACACCCATGTTAGGGAATATCCACCATCCG
Organism: uncultured Dehalococcoidales bacterium; assembly: GCA_964403625.1. Taxonomy (GTDB): domain Bacteria; phylum Chloroflexota; class Dehalococcoidia; order Dehalococcoidales; family UBA2162; genus CAYOHA01. The sequence continues at coordinate 110 of CAYOHA010000085.1, forward strand.
AAGACCAGGAAGGGACAAAGCGTAATGTGTATAAGTCTACTACCAATACTTATATTCATCGGGTTTAGTGTATCGCCTGATGCCTGCATAATACTCCGGGCCACCGTCATTGCGCTCATGGTTACCATACCTACCAGCTGTATGCGCATATAGGCTGCCCCTTCGGAGACAACATCAGCCTCTAACCCCAGCAAAATAAGTATTGGTTCAGCCAGAAAGATGCCGATTATGGCCACAATAAACGAGAGGGCAACACCGATAACGAAGGATTGTTGAGCTACACGATTGGCACTTTGTTCTTCCCCTGCCCCAATAAAACGAGCTATCATAGCTGTAGTGCCAGTGAAGAGCCCCATAACCAGTGAATTCACCACCGTTACAGCTATACCGGATACTCCTACGCCGGCAATAGAGGCTGCTCCCAGCCTACCTACCCATATCATGTCAATGGTAGGACCCAGCATAGTGAGGGTATTACCGATTAATAAAGGCCAGGAGAGAGACCAAAGGTTGCCGAAGATGCTACCTTTTGTCCAGTCTTTAGTGAATCTAGGTTCTTTTCTTAGAGAACTTCCTGGCTCTGCCGCCATAAATAATCAATACTCTCTGCCACCAATGTTGTCAAATGGAATTCATTAGCTTTTCTAAACGCCTGAGCAGTCATCAATAGTAGCTCGTAATTATACTTCTTTACGCTTCCAACGCCCTAGCTTAAAATATGCTATGTAAAAAATTGCTGAAGTAACCGAGCCCGCCACAATTGCCCATCGTACTCCCAGAACACCGAGACTGGTAGCCCGAGAGAGGAAGAAAGCCAGAGGTACTTGCACCAGCCAAATGTTCAGTAGCATGATTACCATAGGCACTAAGGTATCTCCGGCCCCACTGATACACTGCTGTAATGAGGCGGTGAAGCCCATTATTATATAACCAGCAACAGCTATTCTAAGAAAAGTACTGGCTAACTCAATCAGTCCAGGTTCAGAACTGAAGATTTTAATTATGCCTTCGGCCCCAAAAAATACCGCCAACGAAACGACAACCATAAAAGCTGAAAGAACTCCGGCACCCAGCCAGCCGGTCCTCTCTGCCCGCTTGGGTTGACCGGCTCCCAGATTCTGCCCAGCCAGTACCCCTGCTGCCTGTCCCAGTCCCATACCTGGTACGTAGAGGAAAAACTCCACCCTTTGATTCAGGGTATGACCTGCTACTGCTAGAGTGCCAAATGGGGTCATAAGCCACATCAGAACTAGATTTCCCAGAGTCCTTTCCATTGCAGTGACCGAAGCAGGAAGGGCAATTTTTACCAATCGCCAGATAATTACGGGGTCAATGCGGAAATTTTTCAAGGTAAGCCGAAGTCTGGTCCGACCGCTGAAAAGGAACCATAACCCGATCGAGGCTCCTATACCCTGAGAGAAAACACTGGTCAAAGCGGCTCCACTTACACCCATAGAAGGGAATATCCACCAGCCGAAGACTAAAAAAGGGCAAAGAGCTATGTGAAAAAGCCTGAAGAAGACAGCCACCCACATCGGTCTAACCGAATCACCTGATGCCTGCATAGTTGCCTCAGTCATGGTTCTGAAGCACATCGTCACCATACCCACGAAATTTATACGCAGATAAGCCGCCCCTTCGCTGACAACATCGGGTGCCAGTCCAAAAAGGACTAATATTGGTTCAGCAAAGAAAATACCTATTATCGCCATAGTTACGGAATAGACAACTCCGACAATCAGAGCCTGCTGGGCCACATGGTTAGCCCCCTTGGCATCTCCAGCACCAATAAAGCGGGCGATCATCGCTCTTAAGCCCATGAATAAGCCCATCATCATCGAGTTCACCAGCATTACCACCATACCAGAAACTCCGACTCCGGCAATGGAGGCTGACCCCAGCTTTCCTACCCATATCAAGTCGATAGTAGGACCAAGCATATTAAGACTGCCGCCTACTATCATCGGCCAACCCAGGGACAATAAGTTACCAATGATGCTGCCTTTAGTCCAGTCCCTGTCATATCTGGACCTTCTTACTGGAGAACTGTCCGCCTCTTCTAGGTTGTATTTATAATCCCTTGCGCTCATATCGTCTAAACTCACTGCCTATACCTGTTTGCGCTTCCACCTCCCCAGCTTGAAGTAGATTGTGTAGATCACTGCCCTCATAACATTACCAGTAACCATTCCCCAGCGTACTCCATACACACCAATACTGCTAATCTTTGGTATAGAGTAAGCAAGAGGTACCTGTATTCCCCACATGGTTAGCAGGGTAACCACCATCGGAACCATAGTATCACCAACACCGTTCAGGCATTGCATTAACACTTGTATAAAGCCAAACACCATATATGTTACAACTTCTATCCTCAAGAAGGTGCTGGCTATCTCCACCAGACCGGGCTCATTATTGAAGATGCGGATAATATCGTCAGCCCAGATATATATTACGATTGACACAACAGAAATAAAACCGGTGAATAGGATAGCTGCAAGCCATCCTGTCCTCTCCGCCCGCTCAGGCTGACCTGCTCCTAGGTTCTGCCCTGCCAGAACACCAGCACCCTGGCCCAATCCCTGAGCCGGCATATGAATGAATCGGTCCAGCCTCTCCAGCAGAGAATGAGCGGCTAAGGCAAACGTGCCAAACGGAATTACAAACCAGGTAACTAATAGAGTGGCAGTGGTTCTTTCCATGCCATTTACCATAGCAGGGATACCTATCTTAACGATTCGCCATATAATATTGCCATCAAAGCGAAAATTTCTCATTGTCAGCCGCAATCGAGTCCGGCCACTAAAGAGCATCCACATCCCGAGTGCCCCCGCTATGCCCTGAGATAAAACACTGGTTAGAGCGGCACCGCTAACGCCCAGACTGGGAAAGATCCACCAACCGAAGATGAGGAAAGGACAAAGGGCGATATGGAAAAGCCTGGTGCCGATGCCTATATACATTGGGGCTACAGCGTCTCCCGACGCCTGCATAATGCTCTGGGACATCATCTGGAAGGACATTGTGACCATACCTATTAGCTGTATACGAAGGTAAGCGGCTCCCTCGGCCACAACGTCAGGCTCTAATCCAAGCAAAAGTAGCATTTTATCGGCAAAAAAGATGCCTATTGCTGCCATTGCTATAGCGAAAATAACAGAGATGACAAAGGTCTGCTGACCTACATTATTGGCTCCTTGTTTATCGCCTGCCCCCACAAAACGGGCGACCATTGCCCTGGTACCCATTTGCAGCCCCATTCTTGCCGCGTTCATCACCTGGACAATCATCCCGGAAATACCTACTCCGGCAACAGAGGCTGCGCCAAGCTTGCCTACCCATATCATGTCAATGGTTGGTCCAAGGGTCGTGATTGTGCCAGTTATTATCATCGGCCAGGACAAACCCAGGAGATTGCCGATTATGCTTCCTTTAGTCCAGTCCTTTGTAAGCCTGGTTCCTCTTCTCGAAGAACTCTCTTCCTCTTCCAACGTAAGACTTCAATCCTCTCTAACTCACACTGTCAAGCCAAGTATACCTGCCTGCTCAATTGCCCCGGCAACCACGAATAGTGAGCCAGTGACGCAAATGAGGTCCTTATCGCTAGCTAGAGACAAGGCTAGGGGCAGAGCGATTGAAATATCCTCTACTGCCTGAGCTTCTACCCCTTGCAGGCTAAACTCAACGACAATAGGGTCTGTGGGCATAGCCCGAGGATGAATAGAGTGAGTAGCAATTACTGTATCAAATAGAGGTACTAATTCCCGGATTATTCCGGATATATTCTTATCAGATGAGAAACCGATTATCAGGATAGCCCGGTCAAAGTCAAAATATTGTTCAAGAGCATCTCTTAATTTACCAGCAGAGTAGGGATTATGAGCACCATCGACCACCACAAGGGGATGATGACTTAGTATCTGAAGCCGACCAGGCCAGCTTACCTCCGCCAAGCCTTTACTGATACTATCTCCCGAAATATGAAAACCCTTCTCGATTAAAACCTCCAGGGCAGCTACCGTTGTAGCCGCATTCTCCAACTGGTATTGGCCAAGAAGTGGGATGGTTAGTTCATAGCTGCCTAATCTGCCCATAATACGAAGAGATTGCTGACTGGAACTAAAGCCGAGACTCTCCCAGGTAATATCACTACCTACTCTTATCCTTTTAGCATTGCGGCTGAGACAGGTCTGTTTAAAGACATGATCCACCTCTTCAACTTGCGGAGAAGTTACCACGATGCTATTGGATTTAATGATGCCAGCCTTTTCTGAGGCGATTTCCGCCAGTGTATTACCCAGTACTTCTGTGTGTTCGAGGCTAATCGAAGTGATAACACAAACGTCAGGCTGGACCACATTGGTAGCATCAAGCCTGCCTCCCATTCCCACTTCAACTACCTGAAAATCTGCTTTCTTTTCCTTAAAGTGCATAAAACCTAAAGCTGTTATTATCTCGAAGGTGGTCAATTGCCCATAATTAGCTTTATCATTTACTATCTTAACCTTAGGCTTAATCCTGTCCACTAAAGTAACAAGCTCTTCATCAGAGATCAATCTGTCATTAATTCTGATACGCTCGTTGAAAAGATGCAAATGGGGCGAGGTATAGAGTCCGGTGGTGTAGCCGGAAGCGGTAAGAGCTGATGCCGACATTGCCGCTACACTGCCTTTGCCCTTGCTGCCAGCAATATGGACCGTACTAGTCCCTAGATGGGGATTGCCTATCAATGATAGCAGTTCATAAACGCGTCTAAGGTCATAGCGGGCTGGGGCACGTGGTTGCCTTTCATAGTCGATAAAGCTGTAAATGTAGTCTAAAGTCTGCTGATAGAAAGCGTTCATGCAACCCACCCCTTATATCTGGCTATACCCAAATAAAATGGGAGGCATAGCCCTAGTGGTCTTTGTCCTCCCACTCCCTCACAAATATCCGAAGCTAATTATATCACCGTTAGCGTTACCCCAGCAAACAGGAAGGGTAAAAGACTGCCCTTCAGACATATCGTATTGTTTTGTGATAATTAAACTGCCGTGATGTTATGTTAACAGGTTAAAACCTGTGAAGAGTTAGTAGCATGCTAGGAAATGCTTGCTTATGCTATACTTCTGGTTGGATGAAGGTAGAACAGGGAAGGATGGTGCTATGAAAAAAACAGTTTTCGTTGACGGACAGCACGGCACAACCGGTCTGAAAATTCGCGAACGCCTGACTGGACGCAGCGATATCGATTTAATCGAAATTCCGGAAGCAAGACGAAAGGATACGTCAGCGCGTGAAAAATATATTAACGGGGTAGACATAGTTTTTCTCTGTCTACCTGATGACGCCGCCCGCGAGTCCGTTAGACTAGTTAAAAATCCATCGGTCTGTGTCATAGATGGTTCGACGGCGCACCGCATTGCCGATGGCTGGGTTTACGGCCTACCGGAGCTGAAAAAGGACCAGCGTAAACTAATTACGGGGTCTAAGAGAATCTCCGTGCCTGGCTGCCATGCTACTGGCTTTATCCTGATGCTTCACCCACTGGTAGCAAAGGGCATCGTAGCGCCGGATTACCCCGTAACCGCTCACGCTGTGGCGGGATACAGCGGTGGTGGTAAAAGTATGATCGCCGATTATGAGGCTGTAGATCCTCCCGACTATATCAAGAATCCCCGCCCCTATTCGCTCACACTCAACCATAAACATCTACCTGAAATGACCAGATATACCGGACTGGTGCTACCACCCCTTTTTGCTCCCACCGTAGTCAATGTCTATACCGGGGAGATAATCTCTATACCACTTATAGCGAGTCATTTAACAAAGAAACTTACAGCTGGGGGCATTAGAGAAGTCCTGGCGAATTATTATGCCGGGGAGCAGTTCATCAAGGTTATGCCATATCCGGCTGACGATTATCTAAAAAACGGTTTTCTGACCTTTACCGATTGTAACGGCACGAACAATCTGGAGATATTTGTCTTCGGTAATGATGAACGAATTCTATTGTCCGCCCGCTATGATAACCTGGGGAAGGGAGCTTCCGGCGCTGCCGTTCAGAATATGAATATTATTCTCGGCTTGCCGGAATCAACAGGACTATAAGCGTAGTGGTCTATTTGTGAGGGTTCAAATTGACCCATTCCTCTGGTCTGTGATAATCTTAAAGTAGAAGGTTAAGATTGTCTGAAATTAAGGAGGGGATAATGCGCGAGAAGGTTGAAGAAATTTTAAATATGGTTCGACCGATGCTGCAAAATGATGGCGGTGATGTAGAACTAGTAGATGTTAATGATGGTACCGTTCAGGTAAAATTGACCGGTGCCTGTAAGGGTTGTGCTATGGCTACTATGACCCTTAAGATGGGAATAGAAAGACTCTTGAAACAGGAAATTCCTGAAGTAAAAGAAGTGATCGCTGTTTAGCTGTCATATTCGAGATTAAGGAGTTACAGTCTCGATGGTAATTGCATCCCCACCAAAAACTAAATATACACATCTAGAATTGGGTAAAGATGTAATATTTGGTATTGCCGGCTACTATACGCCGCAGCAAGAGGTAATATTGCCTTATAATGGCAGAGAGGTCCTATATATCACCGGCCAGGTAGCGATGGAATCCTCCTGTTGCTCTATTCCTGGCTGGACATATGTTCTCGTGCCTGGATACGTAATCAACTGGAAAAACACCCGGAACGAAGAGGGGCTACCGGTATCAGAAATAGAGCCAATTCGAGATTACAAAGTCAAAGTTGACATCAGCCAGGCTATTGAGGCTAAAGAAGCTATTACCGTAATCAATTTCTGGTAGACTTGGTGCTATTTCAAAACTTTATGTTTCTGTAATTCAACATCACTGAAGACTAACAAAATTTTTCTGTATTTATTTTAACCGCCTGCGCTTCCACGTCCAATTCTCAATTACTAGTGCCGATATCAAAAGAACCAAAGTAACTGCTGCGGCTAACACTGCAGTTGTTGCTGGATTTGCCCCTGTTGTCACAGCTTCCCAGCCGAGAGCTCCAGCATAAGCCAGAACAATATATTTGATTATCTTACCGAAGCAGAGGGCAAGGATGAACTTCCAGAAGGGAAAACGAAGGAGACCGGCAACCATACCCACAATATCAAAAGGCAATGGTGTTATGGCAAAAATGAAGACAGTTAAAACCCCCCATTTTTGCAACCACTCCACCGCTTTGTCATAAAGCTTCCTGTTTTGTACAACCTGCCGTCCACCATAACCTAATAGATAACAGGTGGCTTCGCCCAAGGTTCCTCCAAGCCCACCGCTTATGCCCACCAGGACCGGATTGAGAGTAGCACCTAGAGCAATAAGTACCAGAAAACCTGGAGTAGGCAGGATAATTGTGGCGTTACCAATCAGACTAATCAGGAAGGCACCAAGGTAGCCGTAGCCACCCAGCTCGGATACCCGGTCACGGTATAAGAAGAGTACGACTGTGATGGCGATGACAAAGATTATAGCTAATAGGGGGAGTAATTTTTCCTTAAACCATCCTCCCCGCTTCACGTCAGTCTGCTTGTTGTTATTGATGCTGCTATTCACAGGATTGTCTATCAATCACGAAGCCTTTAAAAAAGCTTCACCCTTACTAATCCCCTTACCAAATCCACCTTACTCACCAGCGTTGCTTACCAAGTGTATGTCTGGTATACTTTACTGGTGTGCCCCCATCGTCTAGAGGCCTAGGACAGCACCCTTTCAAGGTGTAGACAGCGATTCGAATTCGCTTGGGGGCGTATTAACTTATAGCTAATTCTAGCATATTTTGGTGAATACTTAACAAATTTACTTAACTTTTTCATCGTCAACTACTCTTGAAAGTGTTATTTTACCTCTCCTTTGCACCTAATGCCATATACAAGTTAAGTGAGAAAAAGTGATTTCCCTTACTGTATTGGTGGCAGGGCTTATAATTCTGTAATCCGATATGTCTTAAGGTCTACTTCAAGATAAACAGCCCCGGGAAGCCAGTCAGGGGTGGCATATACCCTATTGCCATCAGGAGCAAATACATACCCACCCCCGGGAAAATCCTCGTCAATGGTTCGTCCTGCCTGAGTTGCTACCGCAATCCAGATTCTGTACTTTTTTGCATAGCCTGGCAGGTGTTTCTGGCATACTCCCTCCCACCATTCAAATCCTGAACGCCAGTCCCGAGTCGACTGTTCACCATACAGACCGGGCGCAGCCAGCTCAAACACAATCTGCGCTCCCTGCCGGGCACACTCGGCAAATACTCCCTCGGTGTCGATATCCGAGCATATGGAAAGCCCAAATGTCAGACCGCCATGACTGAAAACAGGTATTTCACCACCCGCTGATAACCAGGCTATATCATCATCCACTATCGTCTTTTTACGGTAATAACCTACCAGTATTCCATCACGGGCGACAATGTGGGTGACGAAGGGTTTTCCGATTGGGTTCTTCTCGATAATGCCGGCAAGCACGGTAAATTTTTTACCTTCCGTCATTTTCAGGATAGAGGCTATTTCCTCACCATCCAGAGATGCTATGGCGTGGGGATATTGATCCCGGTCGTTATAGCCGGTGATATTCGCTTCAGGGAAGGCGATGATATCTATGTCTTGCTTTTCAGCTTCAACCAGATAGTATGATATGCTCTCCAGGTTCTGTGTAATAGCGCCTTTCTCACAACGCATTTGAATCAAGCCAATTCTAACTTTAGAACTTCCTGCTGTCATCTGTGACCTGCGTAGTATTGCTACATCACTAATATGGTTCTTGCCAGGCACCGGCTGGATGGTTTAGTAGGTATCCTACCCGGGGTTACGCCTTCTTTGTTTTTCCGGGTTCGTAATTGCGAGTCACCGAAATTTCCAGAAATACAATTGGTCTCTTAACGTTTTTGACGTTTATCGGGCAGTGGATTAGCCCTGCCGGGATTGACACAACTCCAGCGGAATTGAGGAAATGTTTTTCTCCTTCTTCACCCAGACATACTTCGACTTCTGCTCCCAGGTCAAGTATATCGGTTGGGTCTCCTCCGATGAAGCATAAAAGCTCAATAAAATCATGAGAATGGGGTCTATCAAAGGAGATAGGATTTGATATGCAGTGATAACCGATACTTACATCGGTATCCAGCTCTCCCTTGTGTGAAAGTAATGAGTGACCTGTATAGTGTGGTATATCTACAATAAGTCCTCTTTTTATGTGTTTCCCGTATTTTGTTTCCGCCATTATTATCTATTCTCCTTTTTTCTCTTTTAAAGTAAAGCCATTGATCACAGTAATCACTCAATCGGTTCGCCCTACCAGAAAAAGACGGTAAACACCACTGAAAATGCAGAGGTGTGTAAAATTAGATATATCGGCCGATTGATTTAGCAATCAGCCTGAGTTCTTCCATTAATATAGCAAAATTTGCTGGAGTAAGAGACTGGAGACCATCTACCAGAGCTTCCTCAGGTTTTGGATGGACCTCGATGAGAAGTCCGTCGGCACCGGCTGCCACAGCTGCCTTGGCCAT
>CAYOHA010000086.1:0-9393 GCA_964403625.1 uncultured Dehalococcoidales bacterium
GAGAATTGAAAGGAGAATGAGATATAGACTCTCCTTTCTCTTCTTGAATCATAAGCCGTAACGCCTGATACTGTGAAATGCCCATAGACTTCGCCCAAACGGACAACTTGGCTTGAGTTTGCTGCCCAATACCCCGTTGAGGAACATTGATTATCCTCGTTAAACTAACACTATCGTTAGGATTCTGAATAAGCCTTAGATAAGCAATGATATCCTTCACCTCCCGCCTTTCGTAGAACCGGGTGCCAGCGACTAGCTTGTAGGGTGTCCCGTAGCGGATAAAGGCTTCCTCGAGGACTCTTGACTGGGCATTGGTGCGGTACATCACGGCACACTCTCCCAGGCTAAATTCTCCTCTCTCTACCAGGCGTTCCACTTCACTGACCACGAACTGGGCCTCCTCTTGCTCGGAATAGGTCTCAACTACGGTGATGGGTTCTCCCTGTTCGTTCTCAGTCCACAAACTCTTTGGTTTACGTTGCTGATTAACTGAAATAATACTGGAAGCTGCGTCTAGAATCTTTTTTGTTGAACGATAGTTTTCTTCCAACACCACCAGTTTAGCTTCAGGATAATCCTTCTCAAAGCTGAGAATATTACGTAGGTCGGCAAACCGCCACGAGTAGATGGATTGGTCAGGGTCGCCAACAACACAAATATTGCGATATTTATCGCCTAGTTGCCTGATTAGTTCGTACTGCACCAGGTTTGTGTCCTGAAACTCATCCACCAATATATGGAGATATCTTGATTGGTAACGAGATAGAACCTCAGGTTCTTGCCTGAAGAGCTGAACTGCTTTCATCAACAGGTCATCGAAGTCAAGAGCATTACTTTCCTCTAATAGATTCTGATAACGCTCATAGACCCGTCCGACCACCTCGTCGAAATAGTTGCGCCCACGCATGATATATTCACCCGAGGTCAATATTCGACTCTTAGCAGCTGAAATGGCTGAGATTATCGCTGGAGGAGCGTATTGTTTAGGGTCGAAGTCAGCTTCCTGAATACTGCGCTTAATCAGGTTTAGCTGGTCCTCTCTATCGTAGATGACGAATTGAGGATCAACTCCGATAGCTTTTCCATTATTCCGAAGTATGCGGACACAAATGGCATGAAAGGTGCCCAGGGTCAAGTCCTGTACCGAACCACTGACTAGCTGATTGAGTCTTTCTTTCATCTCCCGGGCAGCTTTATTGGTGAAGGTAACTGCCAAAATGCGATGGGGACTAACTCCACAGACCTTAATCAGGTAGGCTACACGATGGGTGATAACCCTGGTCTTGCCGCTACCGGGACCGGCTAAAATAAGTACCGGTCCGTTTATTGCTTCCACCGCTTCTCTTTGTGCTGGATTGAGTTCAGCTAGAATGTCCATCCATAGCTATTATAACATTGCAGCCCATTCTGTTGAAAGTCAGTATGAAAAAAGAATGTTAATATCTATACCTAGAAGTCAGGTAGTAGAGGTGGGTGACGTTTGTGGTTGCTAGCTTTCATCATTGACTCGATTTTATTTCTCACCCTGTCAGTTGCTTCACCAGAGACCAGATAACGGTTAAGCTCCTCATAGCTGATGCCCATTTCATACTCGTCAGTCTGTCCCGGCCATAAACCAGCTGAGGGAGGCTTATCGATAATCTGCTGAGAGACACCCAGGAAACTGGCTAGCTCCTTTACCTGTACCTTAACCAGATTCCCAATTGGCATAATATCCACTCCACTATCACCATGCTTGGTAAAGTAGCCTACAGCAAGTTCGCTCCGGTTGCTTGGGCCGACCACCATATATCTAAGCTGATTGGCGAAGTAGTAGAGAGTTAGCATCCTTAACCTTACCTTGAGGTTAGCCTTTGCCATCCGGCTGGCCAGAGAGTCAGTATTATCCTCATGAATTACTTTTAGCATCTTATCAAAAACGCTATCGAGCACCACCTTTTTAGTCGGGATGGAAAACTTGCCTGCCACCATCATAGCGTGCTCCTCGTCCTCTGGAATACTATAACAGGGCATAATCAGTCCGAGTGTACTTTTCGGAAAAGCCCGCTGGCACAGCACCGCCACTACCGAGGAATCAATCCCCCCACTCATACCCAGCACCACCCCCCGGCATCCGCCTGCTTCAACCCTTTCTCTTATCCATAAAACCAGTTTCTCAGCCAACTGCTCCGCATTCATCCTGTTCTCCATTTGTCTCAGTAGATTGTCAGTAGTATACTACCGTATAGTTTATCCAGTCAAAGGAGAAACATGCCCACAGCTGACCTTATCCTGAAAAATTCTAACGTGATAACTGTTGATCCTGTAAAGCCAACCGCCGGGATGGTGGCACTCAAAGGGGGAAGGATTTTAATGGTTGGCGATAACCAGAGTCTTGAGTCGGTTAAGGGTTCTAAAACCAGAGTGGTCGATTGCCAGGGTAAGACAATGGTGCCCGGCTTTGTTGATGCCCATTGCCATATTTTCTCCTTCATTAGAAAGCTGCTCAGTGTTGACCTGAGCCCACCGTCAGTCAAATCTATCGAAGACATAAAGACAGTTATCCACCGGAAAGCTGTGCACACACCTCCAGGCAAGTGGATTACAGGCACCGATTACACCGATTTTTACCTCGCTGAAAAACGTCATCCTACCCGCTGGGATATTGATGAAGCAGTCCCTAACCATCCGGTAGTCCTGTCACACCGCTCCCTGCACGCCTGCGTCCTCAACAGTATGGCACTTGCGCTGGCTGGCATCAGCCAGGAAACTGAAGAACCGCCCGGTGGGCAAATCGTTCGAGACCTTAATAACGGAGAGCCGACCGGACTCTTGTTTGAAATGCTCGGCTATATCAGAGAAAAGGTAATGCCTTCTCTATCCGAAGCCGAGTTAGATAATGCTATTGTTCTGGCTAACCGTCACTACCTTTCCCAAGGGATTACGTCCTTGCAGGATACCACCGTAGTCAACGATTTCAACCGGTGGCAGAAATTCCTTTATTTTAAAGATATCGGCAGACTGAAAAGTCGATTGTATATGATGACCGGTATTGAAACAATAGACCGGTTTCAGGAAGCAAGCCTGTCTGCTGGCTTCGGTGATAGCCAGTTGCGTCTGGGAGGGATAAAGATAACGCTATCCGGTCCTCCCGGACAGCTCCATCCTCCCCAGCCAGAGCTGAACCGGCAGGTGCTTGTCGCTCATCAGGCTGGTTTTCAACTGGCAATCCATGCCATTCAAGCAGAGACAGTGGAAGCCGCCATTATCGCTCTAGAGTACGCCCAGAGTCAGCTCCCTCAGACTGGACAACGCCACCGCATCGAGCACTGCTCCGAATGCCCTCCCCAATTACTCGAGCGACTGAAAAAGCTTCAGGCAGTAGTAGTCACCCAGCCTCCTTTCCTCTATTACAGCGGCGAACGGTACCTGGTTACGGTGCCGGCTGACCGGCTAAAGTGGTTATACCGGATTAAGTCTTTACTCGATGGCGGTCTGGTTGTAGCCGGTAGTTCAGATTCACCGATAGTCCCGGATAACCCATTGGTCGGTATATATGCTGCCGTCACCAGACAGACTGAGACAGGACAACAACTCCTACCCGAAGAACGAATTTCTGCCTATCAGGCACTGACTATGTACACGATAAATGCCGCCTATGCCTCTTTTGAAGAGAATATTAAAGGTTCTATTACCCAGGGTAAACTGGCCGACCTGGTGCTGTTAAGCGACGATCCCACCCATATATCCCCTGAACAGATAAAAGAAATCAAGGTTGAGATGACTATCATTGGCGGGGAAGTAGTCTACGAGGCTTGACTTAGTATTTATTAATGCTTAAACTAATACTTAGGAGAGAGAAAGATGCCAATATATGAGTATGTTTGTTCCGAATGCGATTCAAAGTTTGAGTTATTACGCCCGATGAGTCGGGCTAATGAGGCAGCCCCCTGCCCTCAATGCCATCAAAAGGCTGAGCGCGTATTATCACGTTTTGCCTGTTTCTCTGCAGATGAGAGTGGCATGACCTCCGCTGTAGGAGGTAGCTCCTGCGCCAGTTGCGCTTCGGGTAACTGTGCTACCTGTGCTTCATAGCTGGTGTCACAGGTATGTATGACTCTGGTCCAACACGTACCGGAATTGCCAACCTCCCTCTCCATTACGGCAAAGCGCCACGCTGGCTCTTCGATCGAATGGTCAAGCTGGCTCGAGAAATTACTATCGTTATTGTCGCCGATTTTGGCCCCGAGGAAATGCTCAGACGTTTATCTCATCCTTATTGGTTCCAGGCTTTTGGTTGCATTCTTGGTTTTGACTGGCACTCAAGCGGTGTTACCACTACTCTGTGTGGCGCGCTCAAGGAAGGGATAAAGGGTCTGGAAAAAGACCTAGGTTTGTTTGTCACCGGGGGTAAAGGCAAAACTTCACGGCAGACACCTGCTGAACTGGAAAGGTGGGGCGAGTTAATCTCAATAAATCCGGTACCTCTTGTCTACGCCAGCCGGATGTCCGCCAAGGTAGATAGCGCGGCCGTTCAGGACGGTTATCAACTCTACCATCATACTTTCCTTTTTACCAAAGGAGGCTCGTGGGCGGTCGTTCAGCAGGGTATGAATGAAGATGCCCACTATGCCCGACGCTATCATTGGTTGGGCGAAACAGTCACCGACTTTGTCAACGAACCCCACTCTGCTATCCTCTCCGAAGCGAGAGGAAAGGCATTAAACCTGGTCGCCAGCGAGAGTAACCCCGCCAGAAACACCATCACTGAGATAGCTACCAACCAAAGTCCCGAAGAGATTTTGCTTGATCTCAAAAAGATTAAGACTCTAAGCCTGCCTTCGCACCACTACCTGAGTACTGAAGACCTCCACCCCGATAGCCTGAAAAAGATAATTCTCAGTACCTACGAGCGTCAGCCAGAAGACTTCGAACACCTGCTGGGCTTACAGGGGGTGGGGGCAAAGACCCTTCGTGCCCTCAGCCTGATTTCCGAGCTTGTCTACGGTGTTGCCCCTAGCTATCGCGACCCCGCTCGTTACAGCTTCGCCCACGGTGGCAAAGATGGTATCCCATACCCCGTTGACCGCCAGACTTACGACCAATCGATCGAGTTACTTAGAAAAGCTATAAATAGAAGTAAAATAAGTCTCGGTGAGAAGAGAGAGGCTGAGGTTAGATTAACAAGGCTTTTGAGATAGAAATGGCTGAGGTTATTGAAGGTAAAAATCCTGTCCTTGAAGCACTGAAAGCTGGTCGTCCACTCAACAAAATCCTTCTGGCGAAAAATATCAAGAATGATTCTACTATTGCTGAGATAATTAGCTATGCTAGAAGCAGAAGGATCCCTGTAGAATTTATCGACAGGCATGCCCTTGAGAGACAGACATTGACCGGGGCTTCACAGGGAGTCATTGCCTACACTGCCGCCAGAGAGTATGTTACCATGGATAAACTACTGACTATCCCAGAGGAAAAAGGAGAACCGGCACTGTATTGCGTCCTGGATGGTATCGAAGACCCAATGAACCTGGGAGCTATTTTGAGGTCAGCTGAAGCAGCTGGTATTCATGGCATTATCGTCCGTTCAAGGAGAGCAGTAGGACTTACCTCTGTTGTAGCTAAAGCATCTGCGGGGGCTGTGGAATTTGTTCCAGTTGCTAGAGTAGCCAATATCGCTCAGACAATAGAGACAATGAAGAAGAATAAAATCTGGGTTATCGGTATAGACACTTCTGGTGAAACAGACTATATTAAAGTGGATTATAGATATCCCATAGCCATTGTCATCGGCAGTGAAGGAAAAGGACTATCTCCCCTGGTAAGAAGAAGATGTGATTTCACTGCCTTTATCCCGATGAAAGGGAGACTCGAATCTCTCAACGCTTCCGTTGCCGCTGCTCTGGTAATGTATGAAGCCTTCCGGCAAAGAAGGCAATAGCGAGCTTACTTGTGTTTTACCGTTGAAGCACCCGAGACATTAATATTACCAATCGTTGGGTTGCCAAGGAAGTAGAGCCTTGAAGCACCGCTTGCCACAATATCTAATCCATCTTTAACATTCACCGTCGCCTCACTGGCTCCGCTGAGCTCGACATCAGCATTGTTAAGGGGAAAATCAGCCAGGTCTACCTTACCGGCACCAGAAACTCTGAGAATAATGTCAGCTGCCGAACCTGATAATTTAACATGACTCGCTCCTGATACTTCAAATTCTGCATTGCTGGCAGTCACATCACCATTAACCCTAGTGGCTCCTGATACCTCAAAGTTAATACCACCAGCTCCGATATCAAGCATTTCCAGTGAACTCGCCCCCGAGATAACGAGCTTGAAATCCCCCGCCGACTTGAATCCGGTAATAGTCCCTTGGCTTGCCCCGGATATCTGAACTCCGGAGATAGTTGGCATAGCTATTTCGGCTCTCAGAGT
This sequence comes from uncultured Dehalococcoidales bacterium, assembly GCA_964403625.1. Lineage (GTDB taxonomy): Bacteria > Chloroflexota > Dehalococcoidia > Dehalococcoidales > UBA2162 > CAYOHA01. Next base: position 6,412 of record CAYOHA010000086.1, read on the forward strand.
TTTTCTTCCAAAAGTGAAGTCAGTGAAAATATGGTGCGGACTGAGATATATTTTTAATATCTGTCCCGACTGGGTAACCTCGACATAGTCAGACAGGCTTTCGTCAACCTTTATGACGACACTATAAGTATCTGCCCGGATTATTTCGAAATCGAAGGCGCTACCAATATCGATATTAGTAAAATTAGTAAAGTCTTTTTCCTGTGTCAGTACTTCTCCCGAACCAGCCATTCCGCACCCTGAAAATAGTATTGTTATTATCAATACTAAGGTAAATATCACCAGATGAATAGTCTTTCTCATAATCAACCCCCGATTTCAAATAAGTATTTTTAACAGTTAATAGTATTATGACATTTGTTTCTGGAAATGCAAATTTTTTCTGGTAATTATTAAATATCCCCCCGCCATTCCACCCAAAACAGAGGCTGCACCTGCTGTCCCAAGAACCCAGAAGAAAGCCACATCATACTGAAAACTCTGAGGAATCAACATCATCAGGTAGTCACGTGATGGGTCAAGCTGCCAAAACTCATTCGCAAAACTCAATAGGTGAAATTGTAGAAATAACTGGTCAATGTCAAACAACATACCCAGACCCAGAGCCAGCATTAGAACTAAAGTCAGACTGCTCCCACCAACTACACCCCACGCTAGCTGCCGCCAGTATCTGCGTCTACGCCAGAACAGGCTAAGACCGATATAACCCAGAGCGTAAAGCAACGTACCAATTAAGATCCAGTAATCCAGCCAGATCAGGCTCTTCACGTCTTTCAGGTGGACTATCTCTCGCTGATTTAATAATACAAACGGCTTACCATCTTTGATGACCGTGATATCGATATATTCATCGCCGGAATTGAAATAGCCAATCAGCCCGTTGGCTATCTTTTCCAGCTCTGAATCAGCCAGGCCAGTAGTAGTGCTGACATCGTATTTATCGAATCCATACTGATACAGCCAGGCACTATTGAGAGTGCAGGCAATGCTGGCTGACAGCAGCAGAAAAGGTATACAGAGTATAAAGACCCATTTAGCTACAATGCCAGGGATTTTCAATTTTTATCCTCATCAAAATTTTACATCGATTATACTGAAAATCATAGTATCCAATTTTATTGCTAAAAAAAATATTATAAACTATATATAAAGTAGACAGATCACCCCATGCAGAGTATGATGCCTGATGAATATGGTCACTGACAGGTAGCAGTTTAAGACCCTAAAGAAATGCTCAATACAAAGGAGGTAAACAATGGCTATTGACCAATCCATCGAACGGCGACTTGGCCGACTGCGTATCTGGAATATCTCTGTCGGACTCGTTCTCGCCGTACAGGCGGTTCTTATCGCTGTACTTACCAATAATTTTTCTCTTCCAGTGACAGCTACTTTCATGAGTGGACCCCCTGGCACCACACCGAAGCTCCAACATCTATTTAATCTCTCCACTGGTTGGGGTGTTTTTGTATTTCTAGCAATCTCGGCCGGTGCTCTACTGATAATCGCGTCACCTTGGGTCTTTCCATGGTATAAGCGTAACCTGCTTCAAAACCGTAACTATGGGCGTTGGATCGAGTACTTCTTCAGCTCTTCGATTATGATAGTGTTAATATCTCAGATTACCGGTATTGCCGATATTGCCGCATTACTTGCTATCTTCGGCATCAACGCTTGCATGATTTTATTCGGGTCACTACAGGAGAAGTATGAAAAGCCAGGCAGACCGAGCTGGCTACCGTTCTGGTTTGGCAGCTTTGCCGGCATTATCCCGTGGATCGCCATCATTATTTACGTCTTGGCACCGGGACTCAACGCATCGCCGCCCGGGTTTGTTTATGGTATTATTGCCTCGTTGTTCGTTTTCTTTAACTGTTTTGCTGTTAACATGGTATTGCAGTACAAGAAAGTAGGTCGCTGGCAGGATTATCTGTTTGGCGAGAAAGTATATATTCTACTCAGTCTCACAGCTAAAGCACTACTAGCCTGGCAGGTATTCTTCCCCGTGTTAATGTCTTCCTAATTTTTTTTCGCCATTTACCTGAGTTGAACTACTCAGGGCAAACTGATATCGCCCTGACGCTATACATCGACTCATGTCGATTTAGCTGGGAATTATTAATGACTGTTAACAAATACTATTTTTTCCAGTCGGGCGGACCTACCTGTTTCTGTTTTTCATAAATGTCATTGTATATTATCGTCCCGAAATTCTTGATAATATCCCAGCGTTTTTCATTCCGTGTTTCATCCGGGCAGGCACGCATTATCGCTTCATTGCGGATATTGAAACCTGCCTTAAATTCTGGATGGGTGATGATAAAAAGGTCATTATTCCTGATACCACGTACTACACGCTCACCAGCCTCTACCGGGTCCATCCATACTTCCGGGTCTCGTATGGGCTGCTGCCGGGGCTGCCCACCCTTCGGTGGTGAAGGCGGGGTGGGGGGCCATGTTTCTCCTTCATTCCTGAGATGAGCGGGACGGTTTTCAAAAGAAGATTTGCCCAGGTTGGTTGTAACAGGCCCGGGAACAAGCACTGATGCTCCAATGCCTTTATTCTGAAGCTCAGTAGCGAGAGCTTCTATCATTCCTGCCACAGCGAACTTTGTTGTACAGTAAGTAATAGAAGCGCCCGTCGCAGCAATACCATTCGTGGATGAGGTAGCAATGATATGCCCACCCTCGCCATGCTTGAGTATTCGGGGTAAAATGATCGTCACTCCATTGATAACACCACCAAGGTTGACACCCACAACATAGTCCCAGTCTTTGAATGTTACTGTTTCCACTGGTCCTCCCCCACCTACCCCGGCGTTATTAACCAGTACATGTATCTTACTGAAGACAGCTTCTGCTTCATCAGCGGCTTTAGCATAGGCAACACGGTCGGTAACGTCAAGCTTGATAGCATGAACCGGCTGGTTTTTTTCTTTAAAGTAAGCCATCGCTTCATTCAGGGCATCCTGTCGCATATCA
>CAYOHA010000087.1:0-9384 GCA_964403625.1 uncultured Dehalococcoidales bacterium
ACCAGCTACAGGGATTCTGGCCGAAATTACCGGGACAGGCAATGGCGGCATCAGGATAATACGTTTTTCTGACGAAACGCGATTGCTATCAGCCGGCGAGATACCGTTGCCACCCTATATTCACACGCCGCTGGCAAATCCGGAGAGGTATCAGACGGTCTATGCCCGGGTGGCTGGCAGCGTGGCTGCGCCGACAGCCGGTCTGCACTTCACACCGGAGTTACTTGATAAGATAAGAAATAAAGGGGTGCGCTACCTTTTTACTACCCTGCACGTAGGGCTGGATACGTTCCGGCCGGTTACCGAGGATAATCCGCTGGAGCATACCATCTATAAAGAATATGGTATTCTGGGGAGTGAAGTCGCTGAAGAGTTGTCCCGGGCAAGGCGGGAAGGGCGCAGGATTATTTGTGTTGGCACCACCACAGTGAGGATGGTTGAGCAGGCAGCGCATGCCAGTCAATATCCGGGGATGGAGTCTTATGAAGGCTGGGTGGACCTGTTCATATTACCCGGTCATAGCTTCCGTATGGTTGATGCGCTGGTAACTAACTTTCACCTGCCGAAGTCAACCCTTTTAATGCTGGTGACTGCCTTTGGCGGCAGAGAGCTTATCGAAAAAGCCTATCGGGAAGCTATCACGCAGAGGTACCGTTTTTATAGCTTCGGCGATGCGATGCTGGTTTTGTAACATGAAACCTTCTGGGGCTCCGCAGTTTTTATTCCGCATTTTATGTGATAATAAGTTAAATCCTTAGCTGGATATATCTTGACACCAAGTCGAGCTATCCACTCGGCTTTCTGCAGGAAAGTAGCCGTATTAAGATTTATATCTCTTAGATCCTCAAGAGCTTTCTTTGTTGCTTCAATTTTTTCTTCAGACTGCTTAGCTGTCTGGACTATGCCTTGTAGTCTGGCAATTTCATTGTCGGCTTTTTCGACAACATTTCGAAGCTCTCCTATTTTAGCAACAGCTTCTTGTCTGGTGATAACTGGTTCATCGCTGAGGAGATCATCTTGAATTCTGGCGATTTTCCTCTCTGCTTCCCTCTTTTGAAACAGCTCCAGCCGGATCCTTTTCTGAATTCCACCATCGTCTTTGGTCGTATTCTCTAACTTGGCATCAATAAATGAACGATTCTGTAAAAGGTTGACAACATTCTCCCATCCTATATCATCAAGCTGGGACACACGGATGAACTTCATTCTACATCCCTGGGTACGGCAGACATAGTAAGTGAGCCAGGAGCAGGTTGAATCCCTATGAAGCCTCATTATATGACCACACTTTGGGCAAAAGACTCTTGCCCTGAACAACGCTGGAATTGTTTTTCCGGCTTTCCCTCTTCCCTTGCCTCGCTCATGTATATTGTCATTTGCCCGTTGCCATAGTTCTTCGGATACCAACAACGGAACATCGAAATGTGCCCAGTCGTCTTCTGGTTTAGCTTTACGAAGTGTCCGCTTTATCTCGGCAGTAATATCGGTCAACGGCCTATCAGGATTGGTGACATAGCAGGCTTTGTTATAGGCATGTTTTCCTGTGTACGCACGGTTTTTACAGATAAAACCAATAAGAGCTGGAGACCATTTCTCGGCATATCGAGGCTTGATTCCCATTCGATTAAGTTCTTCAGCAACCCAGAAAGTACTTCTCCCCTCATGACCAATCCAGTGGAAAATCTCCTTCACGACCCATGCCTCAGACCCGATTTTATATGTTCCATCAGCTCCTATAGAATTTATATCCCACCAAGCCCTGATTAACTTACGTCTACCATGTTCTAAGGTCTGGTATTCTGCGCGATAAATATAACCATAAGATGGCTTACCAGCGGGCACATTTCCACTTACCACCCGTCCAATATTACCGCCACGATTATTACGGCGGTTTGCCAGTTTTATTAGTTTAGCGGCATGGGCTAAAATCGTTCTGGTAAATTGGCTATTTGGATCATTCCCGTTAGGTACATCAGCATAATGAATTTGAATCTCATAATGAGCTGCTTCCAGTTCAAAGATTTGTTGGTGTAATGGCTCACGGGACAAGCGGTCCAGAGCAGGGAAGATTACTCCTGAGGTGCGCCGCTCTGCTATTAATTTTCGAAGTCGCATCATATCCGGGCGCTCAAGATGCTCTCCTGTAACAGTGTCATAAAGTATGTATTCCATCGGAACTACAACGCCCAGTTTCTTAGCCTCTCTGGCACAAGTAAGAAAATATTCTGGCAGCCGATTGTTATTAGCTTGTTCTTCCCAACTTTGTCTGGCATATGCAGCCCACCAACAGGAATTAGAGAGGTCACAGCCCTTGACTCCAAAGCCTTCTTCGTATTTTGCTTCTTTAGCGGCCATATCAACGAGGCTGTCAAATCGCTCTGTAGTTAATGCTTTTTCCTTCATTTAGCTGCCCTCCGTATTACGAAATAGCATATCCATAATAGGAGTTAAATCTCTATCGGTATCAGATGATTTGTCGAATTCCCACTCGATAGCTGGATTAGCTCTCAATATAGCTGAAGTGACTCTGTAAAATCGATTCACCTCTACTGAGTGATGTTCGAACCACTGGTTTAAGGCAGGTGGTAAAGTCTTGTCTGTTTCAAATAGATCAGGAAAATCCGGGCATTTATGGAACAGGTCTTCCATGAACAACGCATTATTCGTGCCAAGGTTTATGGAAAACTGCTTAATCGCTTCCCAAACTTTGGTAGAGCCATAAATGTCTATTGTTTCTTGCATGCGCTTTTGAATAGCTTTATTAGGCGCTAATTTACTATCCTGATTAACCTTTTCTACTATCGCAAGTATCCATTGCATGATATCACCTGTTTGATCTCGCGATTGCGTTTCCGTACCCTGTATTGACATTTATTACCCTCCTTCCTGCCCTGGCGTCAGTCTAAGGAATAGCCCGCAATAAGGGCAGACTCCCTCAAGACCCTGATCAAGATTCCATGATATTTGTCCGGCACATCGCGGACAGACTACCGGTTGAATTTTAGTTTCCGGTTTTACAATTGTTGGCTCAGGCTGTTTCACGGCTTTAGCTGGAGCAGGTGCGCCAGCTTGCATGGTCCGAAAACCACCACGTTTTGAGGTAGCTTGTTTCTGAGATTGCCACCAGTTTTGAAAAGCAGGTTCGACGTACTGTATGTAGAATTGAAGCAACTTATCTTCAGGAACTTCGCCGGTGGTATCAATGATTACAAGTCTGTCGCTGGCAGCCATTGAGACCTCATCGGAGATTTTCATTGATCCGGGTAAGGTAACACCAGTTGACTGCCCTATCGGGAACGGTTTGCGCCTTGTTGATATCATTGCGTACCCTCACATAGCTGTAATTTAGACATAGTATAAATTATCTGTATGAGTTTGTCAATACCTTTACGAGCACCGTTTCCTTGACAATCAAAGATGCCCTGGATTAGATTTACCTTAGCTCTAAGGCATCTGATTTATGTTTATTTAAGTCTATCCTAGAGTTAAAAGGAAACCGAAAATGCACGAGAATATAAATTGGGAAAGCTGGATAAGTAATTTTAGAGAGAAGACGTTAAAAACGTATGAAAATGAGCCTGACAGAATACGTGAAGATTTCGGATCTGAAGCGCGAGTTAGTGATGACTACAAGGGAAGGGCTTTACTCGAATTACTGCAGAATGCGGATGATGCTCAGCAACCAGAGTCAGAAATTACCACCAAAGTAGGTGGGACAGAAGCGATCTTCATTCTTACAAAAGAAGCTTTTTATTGCGCAAATGGTGGCTATATGATGACTGCCCAGGGCCTAAATTCCATATGTAGGTTATCCCATAGTCCCAAAGACCGCAGTCGACTAACAATAGGAGAGAAGGGGCTCGGATTTAAGTCAGTTCTAAGTTTTTCAAAGATCCCTGAGATTCACAGCGGAAACCTTCATTGTAGCTTCGATCGACAAGAATCTTATAGATTCATTCACAGTTCTTCGGTCATAAAAGAAACAAGGCCAGACCTGACAGTTGATGCAGTTCCACTCCTACGAATACCTGTTTGGTGCGACTCTACATGTTGGGAAAATGACGCTTTACTAACGCAACTGGTGGAGAATTATGCAACTGTCATAAAACTTCCAATCTTAACAAGTGACTATCAAATTATTCGTGAAAAACTTGACGGGATCAAGCCAACTATACTTCTATTCTTAAATTTTTTGGAGACTATCGAAGTTAGAGTAATCGATGAAACACCTAGAAGATGTTTTGTTGTCAGGGAAAAACCGACCAAGTATGGCTCCTGCGATGTTTCACAATCAATACTAGAAGGAGAAAAGGACGATACGGTTTGGTTAACCATTAAAGGGTCTGAAGATGTCCCACAAGAGGCTTTAGAAGGGCTAGGTTTCGGATGGGAAAATGTTCAGCAATGTGGACTAGCCTTTGCTGTGCAAAAAACTGGGGCAGGATTCGTTCCCCTAAATGATTCTTTCGACAATAGCATTAGGGTCTTTTTCCCTACGACTGAATCGTTTCCATTACCACTTTTATTTCATGCTACTTACTATACGGATAGTGCCAGAAAAAGCATTAATATCGAACACAAGTATAACGAGCACGTAACTGAAAAGGCAGCCGAATTCTTTATCTCGAATATTATTCCCCAAATAGTTCATTCATCCTTATCTGACCCTGGTGCCCACTTGGATCTTATCAGAAACTTGCCGCAAAAGGACAATACTGTCGGAAAGCATTTTGGCGATTTATTGTTTAGCAGACTCTCAGAAATTGAAATAGTCCCAGACTCCAAAGGTGGACTACAGTTGCCAGGAAAACTTAAGAGACTCCCATTCGATTTAACAAAATGGGGGGATTGGTCTTCGTTCCTCGGAGAAAAAGGGAGAATTGCCTTAAGTTTAGTCCATATTAAGTGCGCTGAGAACAATCGCCTTGAATTTTTAGATTCCCTAGGTGTGCAACTAGCCTCCTTTAATGAGCTTATTTCTGCTTTGGGGGCAAGCGCTAATATGGACCCTGCTTGGTTCTCCAAGGCATATACTCTAATAAACGATTATGTACAGGCTCAAACCGGTCATGAAAAAGTGGGTGTTGAGCAATCATGCCTGCAGTCCGAATTGTTATTCACGTCCGACAAGGGGATGGTCTCGGGAGATGCCGTAAAAGTTTTTATGCCTCCAGATGCGGAAGGAATAGAAGACATTCCTACATGGTTAAAGATAAGATTTGTGAACCAGGAGGTAGTAAAAGCACTTGGACAAACCAAAGAGCAGGCCTTAAACACCTTCCTGACCAGATTCGGTGTTAAGAGATTTCAAGTGCGTGACATTCTGCGAGAGGTTCTATCTACAAGTTTGGATGAATATTGGGATGGAGAGGATGATTCGTTAATCCCTCTTGAGCTGCTACGATTTTTGTTCAAGCTATTACAGCAAGAATTGGGAGATAAACTCGAACGTCCTGAAAAATCCGTCTTCTCCATTCTCATGAAGGTGCCTGTCCCTGCGTTGGACCCATCCGGAGATTTCCATTGGAGCAAAGCAGGAAACACTTACTTTAGCCAACAATGGCTTAAAAACGATCATCTAGAAACACTTTATAGCTTTGATCCTGAAAGTAGATTCCTATGCGGTACTGATTATTTTGAATCTAAGGGATTATCGGGAGATAGTTTGTTCTCATTTCTGTATTACCTTGGTGTAGAGAATCAACCTCGCCTTCTAGAACCGACAAACATAGCAGAAATGGTGTCCTTGACAAAGGAAGATGAATTCAGCAACTATCGCGTGTCTAATAACATTATCAAGCAAAGTGAATTTAACGAACTGGATTACGATTGCACCATCGACAGAATTGAAGCAACGATGAAAATGCCAGATCAATCTAGAGCTCTTTTGAATTATTTAGCCAAGAATCCGCACTTATGTTTCAATACGACTAGTGCAAGATACAAGCATCGCCCTGATTACCGTTATAACTGGAGTTATCAGTCATTACTTACAAACTACCTGAAGTGGCTACTCGAGAATTCGGCATGGCTTTACGATAGTTTTGGTAACGGTTATAAACCCAGCGAGATCTACATGGGATATGAAGGATTGAGACAGAGGTTCGGGAAATACGTACCCTACGTTTATTGGGAGAGCGAAAAAAACAAAGCAAGCTGGCAAGATATTCGCAGCCTTCTGATTAAAGTTGGTGTTCGTGATAATCTAGAAGAGTTTACGGTCGAACAATGGTACAACATTGTTTCAAAGATCCCAGGTGAATGGGAGAATAAAGATATTACTGAGGAAGATGCAGAGAAAATAAGAGCCATATATAGAGAGTTCCTCAGGTCAAAAGTGAATATCGATGATAAAGCTAAAGAATTCAAAGAAAACTTTATAAGCTCCGGGAAATTACTGGCGTTCCACAAAGGAAAATATGACTTCTTTACGATCCAAGAAGTATTTTATGTGGACAGGCTCGATTTGTTCTATCAACTCAGAGACTATGTTCCTTGCTTCCAGATTGAAACCAATCGAGACTTGCGTGTCGAAGAATTATTTTCAGTTCCTTCTTTGACTGCTTCACTCCATGTTGCGCCAGACATCGGCTCAAACGATCCAACCCTGAAAGATCCGCTTAACGCATTTATTAAGGATGCTAAACCGTTCTTATTAGCAAGAGTCAGAAGTAGAAGGAACCTTAAGACTGATGTTAGTCAAATTAGAGAACTTGTTATTAACCCAGTAACTCGGATTACGGTCCAACGAACCATAAAGCATCAAAATACAGATACTGAAATAGTCATACCCAAGACAGAAGTGGAATCAGTTCTCCTGCAGGAAGACCATGAGGGAGGAAAGTGTTGGGTAATCTACATTGATGCTCGCATAATCAAGCGTGGAATAGCTCATTATATGCAATTTCGACAGGATGATGATCTCATTTCCATAATTTCTGCCCGGCTATCTGAACTCCTAAAAATAGATCTATCTGAAGCATTTCAGTTGATATTAAGTCGAGATGCAAATTCCAGAAAGAAGATTCTACAAGATAACCATGTAGATGAAGAGTTATTACGAGAATGCTATACAATATTGGCACAAAAAGAAGATGAGCCAATCCGTGAAAAAATGCCTGTTCCCTCTCCTTCTGAAGAAGAAACAGAACACGAAAATGAACCGGCAGAAGAGCCCGAACCTGTGAATAATAATAGTGGAAATGATCCAGTGAAACAGCGTGTGCTATGGGGTGAGGGTGCCAGCAAGATGAGTTATGAGAATGCTGGTGAAGCCCCTGGTTCTAAAAAAGAGGATGAAGCCAATCGAGGCCAGGGCAGACCTGGTTTTAGACACCATTACCAAAGAGACACGGAGCTGAAGCAGAGAACTGATAATGCTGGTATGAAAATCGTGATGGATTACGAGAGGTCAGCACTTAGGATACCAGATGATTCCCCTAGTAAGCAACGTGGCGGCGTAAATAGGGCAGGCCCTGGGTGCGATGTGCATTCCAGAGACCAAGCGGGTAAATTAGTAAGGAGAATAGAAGTAAAATCTTCTTTGTATGATGATATCGAGGCAGTGGAATTAACTAGGTCAGAATTGGAAACAGCAAGAAACAACTTTACTGGTACCGACTTCTATATATATAGGGTTATCAAGTTAGACGAGGATAAGTATCCCTCTGGTCCGGAGTTACTTATTTTCCATGATCCCTATAAAGAAGGTGCGAGTCAAGTTATCCCAATCAGTGTCAGATTCAATCTGGACAACTTGAAACGCGAAAAAGTAGTTATAACTCCTACAAAGCAAGCTCAGGAAGATGTAGCCTAACAAGGTGTCTTTTTGCATCAGACAGATTTATTGAAAATGGAAAAGGGGAATAACTAAATAATATCCGATTATCCTCCTGAAAATGGTTATGAACCCTAATGCCTGGGATATTGGGGAGGTGATTTCCCCTGTTTTTTTACTACCCTAGGGTAACTAGCCCGGGTAACTCTTTGGGTTACATTTATCAGTTCTACCTCGTGCCACAATTCATCGCCATAGTCGAAAAGGTAGAGGAATTTCGGTCCGCCGTATAGAGCAAGACTGTCAATTCTAATACGTGTAGCAAACTTTCTTTCCCTGCTAGTATCAGACCCAGGTGAAGTAAATTCGGATTCCTTATCATAGGGTTTGTTGCTCAAAAAGAAGCTGTATTCATGTTCCTCAACCCGACCGAAGGCTTTGAATATGGCTTTATGCAGGCTGGACAGCATCTGGTTTTCTTTAATATCGATAATTCGCCAGATATCAGAATTGTTTTTGAGGGATACTTTGAACCGGTGGATAAAGTGAGTATCGGCATAGCTTGATGACCGTAGTGGTTTTTGGGCTGTGTTTTTCTCCGGCCGGCTAAAACTTCTGCTAAAGACTAGGACGTTATGCAGGACATCCCGGGCTACCCTATTGCCGGGATCCAAACGAACTGCCTTTTCCGCATACTCTCTGGCCTTATTCATATCAGGCAAAGAGAGTGAAACCACGGCCAGGTCGGTTAAGATGTTGGCGTTATCCGGCTCCAGGCGGCTCGCCTGTTCAAGGATGGCTAATCCTTCGGCGACCTTGCCACTACTGTATTTAGCCCATCCCAGCCCCCGGAGATATTCACCATTTTCAGGTTTTATCTTAACCACCGCCTCGAACTCCAGAATCGCCTTATCCCATTGCTTTCGATAAGAATAAGCAAAACCGAGTATATACCTATAGCCTGGATTTTCTGGTTTGAGTTTGAGCGCTTTCTGGATGTGGCTTTCTACCAGGTCATATTTCTGTAGCGTAAGATACAAGTCGGCAAGGTAAGCATTAGCATATTCGACCGCTATGGCATCATCACCATATCTCACCAGAATATATTTATAGATTTCGATAGCCTTATCAGGATTGCCGGATTCAATATACTCTCTGGCTTCGTCCCATACTAGCTGTAGTTCGGATAAATTCTCTTTCCCCATGCCATTAGTTTAACGATAAGCGCCCGATGATGTCCAACGGGGAAAATAGATAAAAAAAGGGATAGCCATAGGTCGTCCCCGGACTATCCCCTAAAAATGGGCACAAAAAACGCACAAAAAGGGGCTTTTATACCCCTTCGTGTGCGGTTGTTTTCTGAGTTCAAGCGTTCAGTTCAGGCTTATGCTACGGCGACTGGTTCTTTTGCCTTGCTTCGCTTCCGCTTCGGCTTCTCGGCTTTGGTGATTGCCTCGGCTTCGGCTACCGCTTGGGCTTTCTCGGCTTCCTCGGCTACCGTCTCGGCTGGCTTAACCTCGGCGGTCTCGGCTTCTGGCTCGGCGGTCTGTGTCTCACCTTTCGGCTTCTGGCTTTCACCAGCAAACATCGGCATTACCACAAGCTCA
>CAYOHA010000088.1:0-7352 GCA_964403625.1 uncultured Dehalococcoidales bacterium
GTTCCTCTTGAGACATAATTACTCGTCCACCCCAGCAATCTACTGCAGCATTAAAGCCCTTTACGCGGCAGGCTACAAGGAAGGTATGCCGGCCGCCGGAGCATCCGCCAATGATACCCACTTTATCGTTGCTAATGGGAAGTGATTTCAGGTAATACATGGCTGCTTCGCAGTCGCCGACTACACAGTCATCAGGGACTCCACCTTTTTCTCGGACCTTGGCTGAAATCTCCTCAGGTAATCCATGTCCAAACCGGTAGTATAGATTCGGGCAGATAGTAATATAGCCGTGTTGTGCAAATCTTCTCGCTGTCTCCCGGTAAAGCTCGTCCCATCCAGGCATATGATGAACCAAAACAATGCCGGGAAAAGGTCCAGGTCCCAACGGTCGTGCGAAATAGGCATTAATCATATCGTTGTTGTAGCCTATAAAATTTACTGTTTCAGCTAACATCCCTTCGTATTCATTTGTGTCAAAATAATTCCACATAATTTTCCTCCTTCTATTTGGTGTTAAGGAGCGTATCATTCTATCCCAATAGCTGTCAAGTTGTTGAACGTCTACTTATTTACCGCTTACACCCTTTTTCACATGACATTGAGTTAGGGCACTGAATAGCTTAGTTTTATATCTTTTTTATTTAACGATCTTATATTTTATTAACCTTGAACTCACCTTCAGACATATCATACAATATCAACGCCTTTGGTTCAGGATACACTCAATGTGGTTATGTATTTGATGAACACTCCGTCATATACGATTTGACAGATACCGGTTTATTTTTTATTATTAAATACCTCGACTTCCTATGTAATTGACAGGATTTTAATCGATAATCTGTATATGAGGTGAACTGAACTGCAGAATCTTGAACAGTTTCGTCAAATAAATAGGGCCTTTCCTAAAACTGAAGAAATTATAGCTCTCAAGAGTCAGGGTAAGAAAGTCTTCGGTTGGCTCTGCACCTATGTTCCGGAAGAGATTATCCACGCTGCTGGTATACTACCGGTTCGAATCACTGGTCATGCCCAGGAGACAGAGCTGGATGATGGGAATGCCTACTTGTATATCAATAACTGCTCTTTTTCCCGTAGCTGTCTCCAGATGGGCTTGAGAGGTGAATATGATTATCTGGACGGCGTCGTCGCCGGGTCAACCTGCGATGGGGCACGCCGGCTGTTTGATTTATGGCTATACTACATCAAAGTGCCTTTTAGCCATATTCTCACCGTACCTCGAAAATATACCGAACGTGCTCATAGTCTTTACTGTGAACAGGTAATAAAGTTTAAAGAACATATGGAACATCATTTTAATATCTCGGTTACGGATAAAGCTTTGTTGGAGTCAATCTCTACTTATAACGATTCTCGGGAACTCCTGAAACAGCTTTACCAGCTACGGAAGTTCGATAAACCGCCGATTACGGGCGCTGAGACCATGGAAGTACTCAATGCTAGCCAGCGTATGTCAAAGGAAAAGTTTAATGAATACCTCCGTGAACTGTTGAATGAACTAACCACGTTAGGAATCGAGCACAAAGGCCGGGCACGCTTAATGGTGACCGGAAGTGTAATGAATAATGCCGAGTTTATCAGATCTATTGAAGACCTAGGCGGGCTGGTCGTGACGGATGAACTCTGTACCAGCACCCGCTACTGGTCGGACCCTGTGATACTGGATGGTCGACCTCCGCTTGAAGCTATTTCCAGGAGGTACCTAAATAACTTTCCCTGTGCGCGGATGGTGCCATCTGATGAAAGGTTCGACCGTATTTTACAGTTAGTTAATGAGTTTAAAGTCGATGGAGTCATCAGCCAGATTATCCGTTACTGCGTACCTTATGCCCATGATTTACCCCTGCTTACTGAAAGGTTAAAGCAGGTTGGTATACCCACATTGGCGTTGGATGTTGAGTACGGTACATCAGGTTCAGGACAGATAAGTACCAGAGTGCAGGCTTTCCTTGAAATGCTGGAGACAAAGAAAAGATGATGTCAACCGAGAAAAAAAATTATGTAGATATGTTAATCCGTACCATTCGTATGCTAGCAAGAATGAACAAGACGCGGCCGGAGAGCCGTCAGAGTCAGACACTCTATTATCAGATGCTAGTCGACTATTACTCAAGAATAAGTATTGCTCATCAGGAAGGGAAACTGCTGGCAGCCCATACCGTTTTCTTTCCGACTGAGATTCTATATGCGATGGATATTGTCCCGATGCATACTGAAACAACGACCTGGCTTTCTGCATTATTTCTGAAGGAACAAGCAGCACTGCTTGAAAAGGGGACTGAACAGGGGCTGGCGGCAGAAATCTGTTCCCCTCACCGCGGTGTCGCTGGTATCTTTGCCCTGAATGCTATTCCTCGCCCTGATGTAATCCTCTGGTCTAATCTAATCTGCGATAATACTGCTAAATCAGGCGAACTGATGATGAAGTTAAGTAACAGCCCAGGTTTTTTCATCGATAATCCTTTTCAGGATTCTTTGGGAGAAATAGACTATCTGGTCAATGAACTCCAGGATATGGTGAGTTTTCTTGAAGAGAAGTCGGGTAGAAAGATGGACTGGAATAAACTTTCGGAAATGGTTGAACGTACCAATGATGAAATTAATCTATACCGTGAGATTTGCGAACTGCGTAAGACAATACCTTCACCGACGTCTATCCTGGGTTATCTGGAACTAATCTCCGCAGATTATTTATTCCCAGGGCAACCAGAAGCAACAAAATACCTGACATTGTTGCGTGACGAACTAAAGGAAATGATTGAACGAGGTAAGGGGTCTGTGCCTGACGAACGTTTCCGCCTAATGACATTGTTTCTTCCTCCATTGTATTTGATGACCTCACTAGCCAGACTGTTCGAAGAAGAAGGTGCGGTTAGCGTAGTCGAACCAATGTTTACTCGCTGGTCTGAGGGTAGATTAGATCCAAACAAGCCGCTGGAGAGTGTAGCTTTGAAGTCCTTCATGCTTCCGGAGAGAAGAAGTATGTATGGTCCTCTCAATAAACAAGCATTGAGGGACGTAGTTGATAGTGCTGAACAATACAAAATAGATGGTGCTATATACTGGGCATTTATAGGTTGCCGGCATACCTGTGCTACTATAAGAGTTATAAAGGAAATATTGAATGAAGTTGACGTCCCGATGCTTACTATCGATTGTGATATCGTGGACCCTACAGTCACTTCTGAGCAAGAAGCCCGGGATAAAATAGAGCAATTCTTCGAGTTATTGGAAGAACGTTAAGGACATGAAAACAATCGGTATAGATATTGGCAGTATGAATGTTAAAGTTGTTGTCCTCGGGGATGATGGAATCCTCAGCACCTCAATCGGACAACCAGGTGACGATGTTGAAATCGGAGCACTTTCGGTACTTCAATCGGCTATAAGTCAAGCTAATTTAAATTTAAATAATCTACCTATTGTAGCTACCGGTGTTGGTGCAAAGTTGGTTTCTTTCACCCAACAACAGAAAGCGATTACCACCTGCCTAGCACGAGGTATTTCTCATATTTATCCGTCCGTACGTCTGGTTATTGATATGGGTGCTGAAAGCACCACTGTCATTAAAATAAACCAGAAAGGTCGGCTTGCTGACTGGGCGAATCATGATAAATGTGCCTCTGGCACCGGTCTTTTCCTGCAACAAATGGCAAAACTAATGGGTATGTCACTGGAACAGATGTCCGGGCTATCTTTACAGGCAAAAGACCGAGCTGAAATCACCAATACCTGTGCTGTGTTCTCTGAGTCTGAGGTAATTTCGCATATCCACCGCGACCCGCCAACACCAATGGAAGATATTGTGGCCGGTATTTACTACTCCATAGTAAGCCGTGTTATATCTCTCTGCAAACGAGTTGGGATTGAGAAAGAAGTTGCGGTGGTGGGCGGTGTCGCCTTGAATGATGGTCTGGTAAAAATTCTGGAGCAAGAATTGGGTTTTGAAGTGCATAGACCTGAATTTCCTCAGAATATCGCCGCACTGGGTGCGGCAATTATCGCGAATGAGAATGCGGAGAAGAGTCAGAGATGATTTTTACAGGGATAGATATCGGTTCAAGAGCTGCTAAAGCCGTCATCATGGAAGATGACAATATCATCAGCAGTACTATCCAGGATACCGGGCCTGAGAGTGTCAAGACTGCTTATAAGACAATAAATGCGGCTATGAAAGATTTAAACCTTACACTTGATGATATGGACTACGTTGTTGCTACCGGCTATGGTCGTGTCCTGGTTCCCTTTGCCAGTGAAAATATATCAGAAATTAGCTGTCATGCCCGTGGTATCAACTACTATTACCCGTCAGTGAGGACCATATTGGATATGGGAGGGCAGGACTGTAAGGCTATCAGCTGTGATAACGGGGGTCATGTGACCAACTTTGTAATGAATGATAAGTGCGCCGGCGGTACGGGGCGTTTCCTGGAAATGATTGCCGACGTACTGGGAATACCGCTCGAAGAAATCGGTGAACAGGCATTGAGATCTGTTAATGAGATACCTTTTAATACCATTTGTGCTGTCTTTGCTAAATCTGAAGCTATTACTAATCTCAGGCGTGGTGTCGCCCGCAGTGATATTCTGGCTGGTTTGAATGAAGCTATTTCCATCCGCTGTCTGAATCTTATTAAAAAAGTTTCTATCGAAAAGGAGTTCACCATTACTGGAGGTATCGCTAAAAACAGTGGAATGGTCGCCAAAATCAAGGAGAAGGTCGGACTGGATCCATTGCTTGCTGAAGATCCTCAGATAATCGGGGCATTGGGAGCTGCCATCTTTGCCCGGGAGAGATATCTGGGTAAAGGAAGAAAAGAAGATAAGAAAATACACTATGGTTACAACGATGCCACCGGTGACTATTATATTACTATTGATACAGGAAAATGTGACGGTTGCAAAGAGTGCGTTTCCGTCTGCCCGGTTGGAATCTTTGAGGTGGTTGCCGAAAATGGCCGCCAGCCAAAAGCAGTGGTAAAGGAATCGGTACGAAAGAGGTTATCTATACTATGTCCCGGGTATACTTCGTGTAGTAGTAACAATCAGGTCAATTGTCGAAGTGCCTGTTCCAGTAAATCCATTAGTCTATCCTGGTGAATAAAATGAATCAGCAAAAAATTGACTACAAAAAACTAATCACCGGTTACGAATTTGAGCCAGCAAATTTCCAGCTTAGTAGTGAATCGGTAACAGCATACCTTGATGCAGTTGAGAGTGAAAAGCAAACCTACGAAAAAGATAAAATTGTCCCGCCGATGGCAATTGCTGCTCTGGCTATGACGGCAATGGCTGCTGGAATATCAATGCCACCCTGTGCCGTTCACGTTTCACAGGAACTGCAATTTCTCAGTCTGGTCGGATATGATGAGACTCTTACCAGCTATGCGAAAGTTAACAGGAAAGTTGAGCGGGGTAAAATCCACATGCTATCTATTGGTATTAAAGTAATGAATCAAAAACAACAAACCGTATTATCCGGTGAGACTAGCTTTATTCTACCTTTAACATAAGAGAAGGAAAATGGCAGGCTTGACATTAAAGGGGCTTAATAACGGTACCAACCTGCTGGAGTTGAAACGGCAGATAACCCAGGAACATATTAACTTATATGCTTCTGCCAGTGGTGACTTCAATCCCATTCATATTAGTCCTGAATTCGCCAAGAAAACCCAACTCGGTGGTACTGTAGCTCATGGAATGCTTATCCTAGCTTATGTTTCCGAATTTATGAAAGAGAATTTTGGGAAAGACTGGTTAAAAAGCGGTAGTCTCAGTGCCAGGTTTAAGGGCGCAGCCTATCCTGGAGATAAGATAATCGTTGGAGGTAAAGTTTCCGGAATAGAGAAAAAAGAAGGTTCTATCCTGATTAGCTGTGATATACTTTGCCGGAATCAGAAAGATGAACCGGTTATAATCTGTACTGCTAAAGTGGAGGTGAAAAAAATTGAAGATAGCTGTTGATGCCATGGGTGGCGATTTTGCCCCTGAAGAAATTATCAGAGGATCTGTTTTAGGAGCCAGAGAGTATGGTGTCGGTATTATTCTTGTAGGACCTGAGGAAATTATCCGGACTGAACTGGCTAAATATGACACTTCCGGTCTGGATATTGAAATTGAACATACTGATGAATATCTTTTAGAAGGAGAACATCCCGCTTTTGCTATGCGTAAAAAGAGGAAAACCTCGATAATGGTCGCCACTAAATTAATCAGGGACGGTCGAGCAGCAGCGGTTATTGGTGTCGGACCGACGGGTGGCGTCTTCGCCGCTGCCTTACAGGTGTTGGGCACACTGGAAGGTTTGACAAGGCCCGTCATTGGTGGGCAATTCCTGGGGTTTACCCCCGAGACTATAATGATTGACCTGGGCGGTAATGTAGACTCTCGTCCCGACCAGCTTCTGGACTTCGGGATTATAGGTACCGTCTACGCCCGAAAGTGGATAGGTATTCCCAATCCCACCATTGCTTTAATCAGCAACGGTGTTGAAGAAGGAAAAGGAAACGAAGTAGTGAGAGAGGCTTATGAACTATTCAAGAAATCGGGGCTAAATTTCATCGGCTACGTAGAAGGTAATGATATTGCTCAGGGAAAGGCAAACATAGTTATATGTGATGGGTTTGTGGGTAATGTCGTCGCCAAGTTCTGTGAGGGGCTGGGTAGCGTCATCAGCCAATGGCTGGAGAAGGAGCTTCAGAAAAAGCTGACTGGAAGTGACATTGCTGGTCTTATTACCAGTCTGAAAAAAGCAATGATTCCGGCTGATGTAACCGGAGGTGGTCCTTTGTGGGGAATAGACGGGGTTGTGTGTAAGGCACACGGACGAAGTAAAGCTCCTGAAGTTGCCAGTACCATCGGCACGGCGAAGCGGACAGTCGAAATAGACCTTGTAGGTACATTTAAAAAAGAACTGGCCGCTATTAAAAGCTCAATAAGCATACCAGATTCAAATAGTTAACGGAGGAATCAAAAAGATGTCTGTTAATCCTTCGATTGAAGAAACAGTAAAAAAGATAGTAACCAGAATCGTTCGTAAAAAGGAAGAAGAATATTCGCCGACTTCGACATTCAAAGACCTGAAGGCAGATTCACTGGACATAGTCCAGATTCTAGTTGCCGTAGAAGACATCTATGATATCGAAATACCCGATGAGGAACTGGAAAACGTCACTGATATGAAAAGCTTTATTGCCTGTATCGAGCGTGTTGTCGCCAAGAAGAATAACTAGAACAGGATGATATATGTCACTTAAAGGTAAAGTTGCTCTGGTAACAGGTAGTTCCAGAGGTATCGGCCGGGCTATCACTCTCAGGCTGGCTTCAGAAGG
>CAYOHA010000088.1:7452-9245 GCA_964403625.1 uncultured Dehalococcoidales bacterium
GGCGGAGTCATTGTCAATGTCTCCAGTCTCGGTTCAAGATTGGTTATGCCGATATATTCTGCAGTGGGTATTTCCAAAGCAGCTCTCGAAGCCCTTACCCGCTACCTGGCTATTGAACTGGCTGATTATGGGATAAGGGTTAACGCAGTCTCAGCAGCCGCCGTGGAGACGGAAAGTCTGAAACTATATACCTCGGATCTTAATTTACCACGACCTCTGGTAAATAATACTCCTGCCGGTAGAATGGTACAACCAGAAGATATCGCCAATGTAGTGGCTTTCTTATGCAGTGAAGAATCTTATATGATAAGAGGT
Source organism: uncultured Dehalococcoidales bacterium (assembly GCA_964403625.1). GTDB lineage: Bacteria > Chloroflexota > Dehalococcoidia > Dehalococcoidales > UBA2162 > CAYOHA01. Next base: position 7,768 of record CAYOHA010000088.1, read on the forward strand.
CAGATTATCGTTATTGATGGTGGTATGTCTCTAACTTCGATGGGTTATACTAAGACCAAAGACGAAGGAGGAAGTGGTGCGGGATCATAACAAGATAGTTGTTACCGGTATTGGTATCATTTCCCCATTAGGCCTTAATTTACAGGAGCACTGGGATAAACTGGTTAGGGGTACCTCGGCAATCGGTCCTATAACCAGATTCGATACTACTAAATATCCGGTTAAAGTTGCCGCTGAAGTCAAAGGGTTCGAGCCAACGAGCTATATGGATATCAAACGTGTTGACCGCACTTCACTCTGTACCCAATATGCCATTGCTGCTACTAGAATGGCTATATCCGCAGCAATTCTTGACATAAAAAAGGAAAAACCGGAAAGACTGGGTGTTGTCATAGCAACTAGTGGTGCTATGGATCTGTTGATTGATGTGGGTGAAGTCTTAAGAAACCGGGGACCGATGCGCGTCGATCCGTTACTAATCAGTAAAGTTGCCCCGAGTATGGTACCAGCTATAATTGGTCTGGAATTTGGGATGAAAGGTCCGAACAGCAGTCTAAATAGCGCCTGTGCCAGCGGCAATGATGCTCTTGGAACAGCCTTAAACCTGCTACGTCTCGGACATGCAGATGTCATAATAGCCGGCGGTGCAGAAACTCAGGTAAACCTACTGGCTATTGCTATTACCGGAAGGGTAGGAGCGCTAAGTCGCGAACCTGATCCAGAAAAAGCCTGCCGTCCCTTTGACCTTAATCGTGATGGTATGGTCTACGGTGAAGGAGCAGCCATCCTTGTTCTAGAGACCCTCAGTCACGCTCAAAAGCGAGGAGCCCCAATCCTTGCTGAGCTGGCAGGAGCCGGCTGGTCCTTCGATGCCTTTAATGAAACTGCCCCTGACCCTGAGCAGGAGGCTATCGCTATGAAAATGGCACTGAGTGATGCCAATGTTTTACCAGAAGATGTTGATTATGTTAATGCCCATGGTACCAGCACGAAATTCAATGACGCTGCTGAAACCAAAGCACTGAAACTTCTCTTCGGAGAACGTGCCTATAAAGTGCCGGTTAGCTCAAACAAATCAATGATTGGGCACCTAGCCTGTGCTGCCGGTGCTATCGAAGCAGCAGCGGCTGTAATGACAGTTAAAGAAGGTATTATTCCACCAACTATTCACTATCAAACTCCTGACCCAGAATGTGACCTCGATTATGTACCGAATGTAGCCCGTAAACAAGATACTAGAGTCTGTCTGTCTAACTCTTTCGGAATGGGCGGACAAAACTGCTGTATAGTAACAAAACGTTATCCCGAGTAAGAAAATATGAATATAAAAAATCTGGAGAACAAAGTCGCACTTGTGACAGGCGCCTCACGGGGCTTAGGAAGAGCAGTTGCCTTAAAAATGGCATTTTATGGTGCTAGCGTGGCAATAAATTACCTGTCCAATGATGATGAAGCAAATAAGGTTTGCAAAGAAATCG
>CAYOHA010000089.1:0-9225 GCA_964403625.1 uncultured Dehalococcoidales bacterium
TGGCCCTGGTATAACTGGAAGGCAAATGAGGGGGCTTACATCCCCCTTGAGGAGTTGCCAACAGAGCCAACAACGCCCGATTCGAGGTGTGGTGCCCAGGAGCTTTTTAGCTATAACCCGGACAAAGCAAGACAGCTTCTGGCTGAGGCAGGGTATCCTAATGGCTTCAAGACCAGCATTGTTTGCGCGGCTGGCCACGTAGACCTGCTTTCTATATGTAGAGAGCAGCTTCTCAAGGTTGGTATTGATATGGAGCTTAAAGTACTGGAGCCAAGTATCTATAACAGTACTCTTAGGGGTCGGAAGCACGACGAGATGATCGTTACAGGGGGGAAGTTCTATTTCCTGCCCTGGTTTTTCTACGAGGTTCGTATAGAGAATTTTGACAACTGCGCTTTCTACGAAAACCCTAGAACCAGGGCTTCCTATAATGAGTGTGCCAAGTACGTCATGAAGGACGTGGATAAGACTTGGCAAATACTGAAGGATATAACCCCGTTCATGATTGAGCAATGCGTCATGGGAGGGTATTTGCCGATACCATATGCTTACGACATGTGGTGGCCCTGGCTTCAGAACTGGTTTGGCGCAACCAGGGTAGGTTATTGGGAACCGGAGAGTAACTCTATGTACGCCTGGGTGGATCAAGCACTCAAGAAGTCTATGGGGTATTAAGGTAAATGTATCAAAGAGAACGGGGGTTTCATATCCCCGTTCTCTTCCTAAAAATCAGCTTATATCCTAGCGATAAAAGGTATTCAGGAAGAATCAGGCAAGCCCTGTCCGGATGTTGACAGGGGAATACTGGCTAGCAAGTTTATTTTAAATCAAAGATGCTTATTAACAAGCAGTAGGATGGTATGGAGGGAGGGGTAGATTTGTTCTAAAGTTGAATAGTGTTGAATAATAATGAAATAATAGTGAAATTACCGAAAAGGAGGAAGAGGAAATGCTAGAAGCAGCAGTCAAAAGCGGGATCGTAGAGAAGCTGGTTAAGATTGTAGGAAGAGAGTTTATCTCCACAAATCAAGCCGACCTGTACATACACTCATTCGATATGACACAGGCTGAGCCGAGCTGGCCTGACATCCTGGTGCTACCGAAAACGGTAGAACAAGTGCAGGCAATAATACGTCTTGCCAATGAAGAAAAGGTAGCGGTCACTCCTTACCTTGCCGGGGGTAATATCGGAGGGGTGGCTATTCCTCTTGAAGGTGGGATAATACTTGACCTGAAGAGGATGGACCGAATCATCGAGGTGAACGAGACCGATATGTATGCCGTGGTTGAAGCCGGGGTTACATTCGGGCATATCAAAGCCTACCTGAATAAGCACCACCCCAATCTGATATATACCTATGCCTTTTCTCCTCCTTCAACCGGTGTCGTAACTAATGCCATACTGCAGGGGCTGGATAACCTATCTTTCAGATATGGGACGGCTTCACACTGGGTTACCGGACTGGAGGTTGTTCTGCCCACGGGAGAGCTGGTGAAAATTGGTTCCTGTGCAGTGAGTAATACCTGGCAGGCGCTTGTTCCCTTCCCTGAACTGGCTGGCCTTTTCCTGGGGTGGCAGGGCACTACCGGTGTGATTACCAAGATGGCCGTAAGCCTCTGGCCCAAGCCAAAGCACACTGCAAGCATGAACTTTATGTTGATGGACCTTGAAAGCACCTATGAACTGATACGGGCAGTATCAAGGACACGTGTCCCTGATGATATGATAGGTACCTCATTTGCATTGAATAAGGTCCAAGGGGCAGCTGGGGAGCATAAAAAAGCCTCCGTTTATCCAGCAGCACCTCGACAGGCAGGTGAGCCTGAGTTCACGATATCGATGGAGATTTCAGGTAATACCAAAGAGGAGCTTGATGCCAAGGTCAAGGTCATTGAAGCAGTAGTCAGGGAAGAACTTAAAGGCATTAAGATTAATCCACCCCGGACTATGCCCAGCGGGAGGGCGGGTTTTCCCATGCAGGCTTTAGGAGTGTTAAGTGGAGGGGGAGGACTAACCTGGGTTGGTACCTATGGACCGATGAGTAAATGGCTGGAAACAGCTAAGAGGGGTTGTGCTCTACAGGACAAGTACAACATTACCCGGAGTCTATATACCCGTGTTATGAGTGAAGGACACTTTGTCGGGTTGAGGTGGATGCTGCCTTACGACAAGGAAGACCCTGAGACGGTGAAGGCAATAGAAGCTCTGTGCCTGGAACAGCTTGAGCTGGTCCTGGAGATGGGTTATGTACCCTACAAGACACCGGTCTGGGCGGTAAGGAAGCTGGAAGAACGAGCCGGCACCGAATGGGTAAAACTGCACCGGAGGGTCAAAGAGATGCTCGACCCGAATAATATTCTTAATCCGGGCAGATGGGGTGCTCCACAGGAGTAAGCTGGTATTGAGATTTGTTGAAGGAGGAAATAATGGCTCTAAATGATATCAGGGAATGGCTCTACGGATGTACGCGTTGCGGTACCTGCAAGGATGTTCTCAATATCTTTGTTCCTTCCTGTCCGGCCGGAGAAAAATATCAGTTCGAGTCCTTCTTTCCTTCAGGACAGATGGCTATAGCTAAAGGAGTCACTGAAGGGATATTGTCCCTGGCTGATGATGACATACGCGAGAGGATATATGCCTGCACCGGCTGTCTTTCCTGCGAACAGCAGTGTGGTGTCTACCACCACCAGCATATATTCGAGACTGTCCAGGCTCTTCGTGAAGAAGCGGTAACGCAGGGGTTACTCCATCCTGCCTATATGGTTATGTACTACGGATTGAGGAAGGATGACAATGTCTTCGGCAAACCCAAAGCGGAGCGGGGGGACTGGGCGAAAGACCTAAGAGTAAAGAATGCCGCTCAGGAGAAAGTTGATGTCCTCTATCACACCGGCTGCATACTCTCATTTGACTCTGAGCTCTGGGAAGTGCCCCGAAGCGTAATAAGCTTGATGAAAGCCGCCGGTGTGGATGTAGGCATAATGGGAGCCGAAGAGTGCTGCTGTGGAGGTCGGCCTTACGAGATAGGCTACACAGGTGAGTTTACCAAGTACGCTGAGCACAGTATTGAGACTTTTAGTACGCTTGGCGTTAGTAAGGTAGTGACCTCATGCTCAGATGGTTACGGCACATTCAAGAAGCTATACCCCAGGGTCAGTAAGGCGACAAAGTTTGAAGTACTGCATCTGGTGGAGTATCTTGACCGGCTGATAAAAGAGGGCAATATTAAGTTCACCGTGAAGGTACCGATGAAGGTTACTTACCATGACCCCTGTCATCTGGGACGTCACCTGTCTGAGAATGGTGTTTATGATCCTCCCCGTAACATCTTAAAGAGCATACCGGGAATAGAACTGGTAGAAATGGAGCGCATCAGGGAGAATGCCTGGTGCTGCGGGGCTGGTGCCGGTGTCAGTCAGGCTAATCCTGAACTGGCTCTGTGGACAGCTAACGAAAGACTAAAAGAGGCAAAAGCTACCGGAGCTACAGCGCTGGTCACCAGTTGTCCCTGGTGCGAGAGGAACTTCAAGGACGCTGCCAGAGAGTACGGCGAAGAGATTGAAATCTACGACATCGCTGAGATTGCCCGAATGGCAATCTAGAAATAAGTACTCGGCGTATGGTTGTCATTCTTCTTTTATGGATAGCTATACTGTTCAATATTGCTATATTCTTCAATGTGTCGCCCATCGCGGGCAAGCTTCTCATTCCGTATATAATCTAGGTTATTATTACCAATCTGAGTACGCATGTCTGGACATTAGATAGATAGGGTTTTTATGAATATTGGCTTGACACTATGGTCCAAGATGGTGAGTCATAGTATCGGCTCATAAGGTAACGAACTGGCTGAATATACCTTACAGGGGACACTAACCTATCTCTTTTCCAGGTTTAACATAGTCTCATGAGAACTGTAGATTGAAGTCACAAGAGAAGAGGAGGTATTAAAATATGGAAATCTTACGATGGAAGACAAGAATAGCGTTACTGTGGGTATTTATGCCGGTAGCTGATTTGGCCCATGGCCTGTTGGTTGCTTGGTCAACAGGTGGGGTAGAGAAAATGATATCTCGTACGGAAACAGGGGGACTCGGTTGGTTGTTATTTGAGGCACTTTTCTCGCTGGTTCCTCTATGGCTGGCGTTTGTTGCCATGACGGTAAAAGACTCATCCAATAGGTGGGTAAACTTCGTTATGGGCATAGTTTTCACAATTCTTAACATATTCCATTTCTTCCAATGTGGCGTGCCATTAATTGAGGGGGGTCCGGTGACACAGCCAACTGCTCATCATATATTGCTTGTGGGCTCAACAGTTGTAGTTGCAGCATTGATTGTCTGGTATGCATTGAAGTGGCCTAACCAGGAAGAATGAGTTATAGACTTCAGTAAAGCTTATTAGAAGCGCGTTTCAGCCTTTTTGAACATGTTAGAGAGAAAGTAAGTAAGGCAGCATTAAGAAGTGTAGTAGCTATCCTCTCGGATAGCTCAAAGTTGAGTATAACTTTCCAGATAAGAGTGTAGATACAATACTAGTGTATGACGTGACGTATTGAATAGGCGACCGGCATCGACAAATCCAAGAGCTACATAGAATACTTAAAGAAGATGGTAATCTCTCAGTATTTCCAATGCATATGGGTTTAGAGAAGTTTATTGATGTCATGAGAAAGTATGGTCTATTTCGCATAAGAAATCGCTATGGTCCTCTGGGATTCGAATCAGCCAGCAAGGTCTAATACTCCAATAAATGTTAGAAGGCATCTTTGGTAATAGTATAGTATTTCGTTACCTCATCGCTCCTTTTAGCGGTTTTTCAACCGTCATACAGGTTCTAGAATGTTGGGATATGCTACAATAATATCCGTGAGATGGATCAAGTATCTCAAGAGTTGACGACATTAGCAAATTGAGGAGGAATAACGTAGTTTATGAGAATTGACCCTAAAATTGAGTCTATTCTAGATAAAGCACTGATACAAGAGGAAATCAGTCGTCGAGAAGCAGTGGAATTGTTAGAAATCGATGAAAACTCAGAGGGGATGTATGCTCTCATGTCAGTAGCAAACATGTTGACTAGACAACAATTCGGGGATAGAGGCGAAGTATATGCTCAAGTGGGCATAAACCTGTGGCCTTGTCACAAGAGCTGTGCTTTCTGTTCCTTTGGTGCTAAATGGAACTTGGTTAAGTCGCCTGCGGAGTTTAGTCTTGAAGAGGTTGTTGCCAGAGTTAAAGCATTTGAAGATGCTGGAGCAAATGCCATCTTCTTGATGACTACCGCCGACTATCCGTTTGACCGTTACATTCAGATCGCAAAAGCCGTGCGGAAAGCCATTTCTCCAGATATGCCTATGGTTGCCAATATAGGTGATTTTGGCCCAGAGGAGAGTAAGGAGTTACTAAATGTCGGGTTCCAAGGTGTATACCATGTGTTTCGGTTGCGTGAAGGCAAAGACACCGAGATAGACCCTGATGTCAGACTTCAGACTCTTAAAGCTATAGGAGATTCTGATCTTGACCTTGGTTACTGTGTTGAACCTATTGGTCCGGAACATTTTCCTGAAGAATTAGTTGAAGAGATGTTTCGAGGAAAGGAATACGGTGCTGTTAACCATGCATGTATGTGGCGAGTTCCTATTCCAGGAAGCCCGCTTTTACATCTTGGGAAAATTTCTCAGTGGAGCTTAGCCAAGGTGGTAGCTGTTACAAGGGTAGTTGTTGGAGACTCGATCAGAGCCATGGGTGTTCACGAAGCAAGGATATTACCTTTGCGAGCAGGAGCTAATCAGATTTACGCTGAAACTGGACCCAATCCTAGAGATACCGTTGAGGATACATCCAAAGGCATAGGTTTCTCCGTAGACGTATGTAAAAACTTGTTGAAGGAAGCAGGTTACACACCTCTGAAAGGACCTACGAGAGTATTTCAAGGTCATCCATAAGGTTATCTGTAATGAAAAGAACTGTGATGTCACCTGAAATGCCAACATTGTCTTACGCAGGCTTTGGGGCTCAGTGCATTTGCCTAAATTCTTTGCATATCGATAAGGCTTGACACCTTAGCTTGCTGATATATAATCAGACTATGTAGTTCGCCAAGTGGCGAGTGTTGTCGGGGGCACTAATTACAGAATGCCCAAGCTGCACGATTTTCGTGCTCAGGGGCCTGTAGCATAGCCTGCTTGTCATCAAGAAGGTCAACATGCATATTTTGCTGGTCACTACCGGGACTCCTGAAAACTATACGCAAACGCTTACCCTGGACTGGGAAGAGCAGCTTGAATAACGCCGAGTAATATATTTGTATTTCTATATATAAAATCAGGAGGGGAGCATTGACAGAAAAGACAACCGAACAGTTATATCAGGAGAGGGAAAAAAGAGTTAGCGATGCAATCCAGTTGAAAATACCCGATAGGGTTCCCATCGAAATGTCGTTCGGGTATTTCCCGGCAAAATATACCGGAGTAACCTGTAAGCCTGCCTATTATGATTACGATACCTGGCTGGAAGCAACCAAAAAAACTATTCTTGATTTCAAACCGGACGCCCTCTGTCACGTGCAGAATTTTTCCCCGGGACTCGGTCTGGAATACCTCGACCCTAAGTCCGTAAAATGGCCGGGGCACGGGGTCTCACCTAAATACGGCCATCAGGCTATTGAGGGAGAGTGGATGAAGGCGGATGAGTATGGCCTTTTCTTCAAAGACCGTTCCGATTTTATGCTGCGGACTTACCTGCCACGACTCAGCGGAGCAGCGGAACCGTTGAAAGCACTGCCGGAAATATCGTCCTTGGGGTACGGATTCGGTGGCGCGATGGGACTCGCTGTAGCCCTGGCAACACCGGAAATAGCTGACGCTATCGAACAACTTCAGAAGGCGGGGCGGGAAATAATCAAATGGCGATCGAAAATTATGGAGTTCGAGGAGGAAATAAAAAAGTTAGGTTTTCCGCTCACCGCAATGGGTGCCGGAGGAGCGCCGTTCGATGTCATTTCGGATAATATTCGTGGTATGTCCGGCACGATGCTGGATATGTACCGGCAACCTGAAAACCTGCTGAAAGCCTGTGAACAGATACTGGAAAAAACTCTGGAAAGAATTGCGACAATGCCGCAAAGGGATGACAATCCCCGGATATTTATGGCCCTTCACCGTGGCTCGGACGGTTTTATGTCTTTGAAACAGTTCGAGACATTCTACTGGCCCGGACTTAAAACCGTTATCCTTGCCCTGATTGACAAGGGTATGGTGCCGGGCATATTTTTCGAAGGAGACTGGACGGCTCGCCTGGAATACCTGCTCGAACTCCCCCGTGGTAAAGTACTCGGTCATTTCGACTCGACCGATATCTTCAGGGCTAAAGAGGTCTTAAATAATCATATGTGTATCAGGGGGAATATTCCAGCTACATTACTGCAGACCGGGAGTGTTCTGGATGTTAAGGACTACTGTAAAACGCTGATAGATGTTGTGGGCAAAGACGGTGGACTTATCGTCTGTCCCAGGGTTGTTCCGGACGAAGCTACCGCGGAAAACATTCACGCCATGATTGATTTTACAAAAGAATACGGGGTGTATAACTAAATAACTGATCCTCGAATTTTATAAAAAAGGAACCATTTTTACCTACCCATTATAAAGTGTAATAATGTCTAGGGAGGGTTTAAAGGTGTTCGTTACAAAAGTCTTTTCGATATATATTAGTCCCACTGGCACTACTCAAAAAGTAGCTCTAGCTTTAGCTACCGGAACGGGGATACCCTTTGAAGACTATGATTTGACAACAATAAAACCCCGACTATCTTTTTATCATTCCTTCAACAAGAATGAATTAGCTATCGTTGGTCTGCCAGTTTACGCGGGCAGACTACCGAAAAATATAGATGACTTCTTTTCCAGTCTAAGAGGGAATGCTACACCTGCGGTAGCTCTGGTACTGTACGGAAATCGTGATTACAACGATGCTTTGATAGAGCTCAAGTTACGGCTTGAGGAGCGCGGCTTTGCAGTAAAAGCTGGAGCTGCATTTATTGGCGAGCACACTTTCAGTAAAAATATAGCCACAGGACGCCCTGATGAAAATGACCTTACCGTTGCTGCTGATTTTGGTAAAAAGGTGCTGGAGTCTTTAGCTGTAAATACTCAGGGCATTCTAAAATTGAAGGGAAATTATCCTTTTAAATATAGCGGTTACGACCCTGCCAATCCTGGCACTCATCCGACTTTCTTCGACATTGCTACAAACGAGAGTTGCACACAATGCCACCTTTGCGCTGAAAACTGTCCCTGGGCGGCTATAGACGTGGATGACCCTAGAATCATTGATTCGGCGAAATGCATGCGCTGTCTACGATGCCTGAAAAATTGCCCTACCTCTGCTAAATATATCAGGGATGAGAGATTCTTCTCCTTTCTGCCCGAGTTTGAATTGAGATTAAATTCAAGACGATGTGAACCCGAGCTATTCTTGCCGCAATGATGAAGTTACCTTATTTAGGAAAGAAGACTTGAAAACTTAATTTTTGACGATAATCAGAGATTAGAAAGCCCTCTGTTCTAAAACAGAAGGCTTTCTTTTTTATTAAGAACCCCGGGTTGGAGGGGGGAAGATAAACATGCTAGGTTATCAGATATCACAAAAGATGCAGTTGTTGGATAACACTCGCCTGTATTGCTACCCAATACTCCTCGGGACTGAAATATAAGGAAAATGGCAAATATCAGGTGGGGGCGGATCTCTTCATCGAAAAAACTGGGGAGGACCCGTAATATTACCCAACATAGGGCTCCTCCCATTTTTAGATAACTATATTTGTCAATCGAATTATGGTCAATAGCAAACGAAAAGCTGCGAAAATGGATTATCAACAGAAAATTTTTCAAAGAGTAGCACTTTTATACAAAAAAGACTGTTGAATGTAATTGAATGTGATAATACAATGCAACTAATGTACAACTAACGTACAATTAATGAGGCTATAGTAATTCATAGTAACACTCGGAAGGAGTGAAAGGCATGGGAATTATAAGGAGAACCGCACGCAGGTTAGGCCTTGTAAAACCCCAATAATGCCCCCCGTCATCTGCCTCGCCTTAACTATTTCTCTCCGCAGGGCTCTCTTATTGGCTTCCCCGAAATTCTTATTGAAATCAGGCTCTAGCATTCCGATTCCGGTAGCGGAAATAACTCCAATACCACCCTCGTTGGCGACTG
>CAYOHA010000090.1:0-9163 GCA_964403625.1 uncultured Dehalococcoidales bacterium
AGACCCTTCTGAATATAGGTCTCAAAACATAACGAAAAATCGAAGATGAATCGGTACCTTTGCTGTACGCTCTTGACCCGCATAAACTGATGCGCAGTCTGGAAGACCTCAGTATGTTAACTCAAGCTCAAATCATTGTTCAGGCTATGCTGGCAGCTATAGCCAAAGGTATTCCGCTGAATCTCCAGAGGATGGGCGCACCAGATCGGCCGGAGTGGCAGAAATTCCTTACGATTAAACTGGAAAACGGCAAGGCAAAAACTGGTGAGTTGCCGAAAAACTTCTGGGGCAACATGAAAGAACAGTATAAAACCCATAATAAAGACTATACCGGTATATACCAGAGAAAATGATAAGATCAAAATCAAACTGTACCTTTATACGAACTGATTTTTGGAGGAAAAGATGTCTCAGCAAAAACTGACTGCATTGCCTAATATAATTACACCGAGTACTCCTGTGATTTTCAATCCAGATATCTGTAACGGCTGCAACCATTGTGTGGAAGTCTGCCAGATTGATGTCTATATGCCCCATCCCGAGAAAGGAAAGCCGCCGATTATACTGCATCCTGATGAGTGCTGGTATTGCGGTTGCTGTGCCAATGATTGTCCCCGTCCCGGGGCCATCAAATTCAACTGGCCTCTACAGTCGCGGGGATACTGGAAGAATAAAGCCACCGGAGAAGTGCATCAAATCTAATCGTCAGGAAATGGAGAATAGAGATAGAGAGGGGCAGAGCCCCTCTCTATCAACTCTTCCTTAACCAATTCTGCGTTGCCAGTTCAGCATCCCATAAATCACTTAAGCTTCATATTGGTAGTCTAGTCTACCTCTATCTCCTATCCCCTGAGTCTGTCAATACATTTATATCGATATCCAGGACATGCTATACAATTATCAGGCTATAGCTTATATGCCCTGATACCTGCACTGAACCTATTCGTATAGTGTATAATCAGACCTGTAAGGGAGTATCATGCATCACTCATTAAAGATGTACAGTAGATACCGAGAATTATTCCTCAGATATTATATTTTCCAGGCTAAATGTACCGGAATACCACTCGTGGGCAGTCTAGTCAGAAAGGTAGCCAATCTTTACGGGAAAAAGGGAAGTTCAGCCTATTTATTGACCCTGGAAGAAGCCTGCGAAATAGTTGACAGTGCAGACGGCTTAGCTTTGGGACCGTGTACTTGCCGGACCGTATTTAAGAATTGCCATAATCTGATAGAATCCGAAATTATGATCGGGCTGGACCGGAATGTATTTATTGAACAAAGACCCCACGACTACCGGGAAATAACCAGGGAGGAAGCCAAAGAGATTTTAGGAAAATGCCAAACGAATGGACTTCTACATACTATCGTGAAATGCCGCGAAGACTTCTACGCAATATGTAATTGCTGTTCATGTTGCTGCGTGCCCTTCCGACTGAGTAAACAGTACGGCATAAGTAATGCCCTTGTCAGGAATGGCAATATAGTAGAAGAGGTCAAAAGACGCCGGATCCGTCAGGCATAAAGTATGAAAACACGCTTAATTTACAATAATACCTGGTAGATTACGTGCACGTAGCCTATTGCCTTTTATGCATCAAAGATCCATCACCTGATCTCGGATTATCTAAATCTTAAGCATATTCATCGGGAATAGTCTGCCGTGTCCGGGGTAGACGGTTTTTATGTTTAGCTTCTTTATCCTTTCAATACTCGAATCCAACTCATGAAAATCATTATCAGTCATTATCCCGGTAAAACGGGGTTTGTCGTTAATGTTGACCATAATATCTCCGCAAAACAGGTCACCGCCGGATGTGAGAATTCCAATAGAACCCTTTGAGTGCCCGGGAATATAAAGGATCTTAGCATCAAGTCCGTATTCAGACAAATTAAAGCCCTCGTTAATATAAAAATCTGGCTTAAATTTTCCAAAATTTGTGAGTATCTTTCTTGTTCTGGCTCTGGACCTGTTGAAAAACATCAGGCATTTGAAAATAATACTAATATAATAAGGCCTGAATTTCTTATCCGGTATTATTCCATTTTCCACCATATTTGAGTCTCCGCTATGCATGGCTATCCTGGTATTATACTTTCCTCTGAGGTAGACACAATTGTCAGTATGGTCGAAGTGTCCGTGGGTCAGTATAATAATTTTAAGATTACTTGGAAGGCAACCCGCGCTTTCAAGTTCTTTTTCGAGACTATTACGTATGACGGATAGGTTTGTATTAGATAAATCTCTACCTCCCGTGTCTATCAGTATATAGATGTTATCCGTTTTTATGAGGTAGCAATTGGCAGTACCCAAATTTATGGTTTTAATTACCGAAGGCAATCTTCTTCTCTTCTATCAGTCTGTCGTAAATCCACTATTAGTTAAATCCTTGCTTGCCAGAATTCTATTAGCCCATTTCAACTCTCCTTCTATCAGCGGGCCTTTTGTGCCTTCCACGATGAAGCCCTCAGGATGCACAATAAGAATACCACCCTATTTGACGATTATCAGACTGATTTCTGTGTACCGCTTTACCGGTATTTATCCTCTCATAGCTTTGGTATATGCATCGTATACCGCAGACTCGTCAATATTCTCCAAGAACTTGGCAACGGGTATTTTAGCTCCTATCTCTTCAGCCAGTTCTATTGCCAGAATCTGGTCCTTGTTAATAAATTTAGGTTGAGGTGTCTTGACGCCGGGTGGAGGCGGAGGAGGGGCCATTCTCGGTCTTCCAGCACCAAGCATATTCAACATGCCATTTCCCATCCAGCTGCCGCCGGTGCCTTCCTGCATTACTTCGAGCATCATTTTCATATCGAGGCCGGCTTTTAATCCCATATTCAAACACTCATGGATAATGGTGCCCATGTTGAATGCAGCCATATTATTGACCAGTTTGTACGCCTGTCCATTACCTATCTTGCCGGCGCGGAATATCTTCCTGCCCATAGCTTCGAAGGCAGGCCAGCACTTATCGATGGCATCATCGTCACCACTGACCATCAACGTAAATTGCCCTATCTCGTTGCCTGGAGTTTGCTTGGTCACACCGACATCAATTACGCGGATGCCCTTCTCTTTACCCTTGGCATACAGTTTACGAGGATAGTCAGAGCCTATGGTGCTTGAAAGGATAATAATACTTCCCTTTTTTGCGCCTTCCCAGAGACCGCCTTTACCGAAGACTACCTCGTCCGTCTGGGCAGCATCGCGAACCATACTGATAACAGCATCACTGGATTCCATTACTTCACGACAGGATTTTGCCGCTTTTGCTCCCGCCGCTACTATTTCGTCAACAGCTTTTTTATCCAGGTCATACGCCGCCAAGGGAATACCTGCTTTAAGGATGCTTTTCGCCATTACCATACCTATATTTCCCACACCGACAAAACCCATTTTTAACGAACTCATAGTACAGCTCCTTATTATTAATCGATTAAAATAAATTAGTTATATACTCCATATTCTTTGGTGAAGTCAATCATTGCATGGAGATTCTCCGGCTTTGCCTCGTCGGGAACAACCCTTGGGCAGATGACAAGGCCTCCGTCTTTACCGACGATGTCGATGAGTTTCTTGCAGTAGTCTTTTACATCATCGACAGTGCCAGCAGTGAGTACCGAACCGGGAACGTTTCCCCTGATGCAGATATGGTTGTTCAGTACCTCTTTTGCCCGGAAAATATCAGTGGAATCCAGGTGCGCCATTATTTTAGCTCTTGGCAGTTCCAGCAGGTACTCCAGCCGTTGAGTCCAGTTACCCTCGAAAAAGATACACGGCACCATACCCTTATCTATTACGGCTAAGATAACAGCCTTCAAGCCAGGCCAGTAAAACTTATCAAACTGCTTCAGTGACATGAATCCATCGGAACCACGATGTGTTGCCATAAATACCCTGGGGTGGTCGTCTCTGTAGGGCATAGCGGCTATGCGGTCGAGTGATTCCTTCAGGAACCGATTAATCAACTCCATTAGTTTATCCGGCTGCCGGTACATATCCACCATTGTACCCGGCATTCCCCTTAGACCGTTCATAATCTGGTCGAAGGGAGAGCCACCCGCTCCCATGCCACCCACCGGAAAACCAAGAGCTTCTATTTCCTTATTCATATTCGGAATTTTCTTACGCCACTCGATTGATAAGCGTCCCGACTCCTGAAGTCGGGCTATTGCGGCAACCATCTCCGGCTGCGCTAGGGCTTCCGCTAGTGCTTGCGCGCCCATTTGACCGAAGCCCATCGCCGAAAAGTCGGGCAATTTACTGAAGGGTTCCATAGCTCCCACTACCCTCGGTAGATAGATCCTCAACATAAAATTGGTCGTGTCCTTCATAAGGAGTTCGTATTCATTGGCTTTCATCCACTCGCCTTCGATTGCCTGATTGGCATGATAGGGAGAAACACCGTATCCGGGCCACCTTGATGTCTTCGGGTCGAGGAGTTCCATCGCCTTTCCGGGTGACAGACTCTGAATGTAAAAAAGAGAGTCCGGTTGAAAGTCCAGTACTGTCTTCTTAACGGCTGCCAGCCACTTTTCAGGCTCGTAATACACTACCGAACATAGTACTCCGACATATTTAGCCGGGAAATACCCGAAGGACATATCTATCGGTACGCGATCGGGTATTTTCAGGGCTATGGCATCATTGACTCTCTTATTTCGTTCGTTAAATAGTTCTTTAGTTGTTTTTTCTTTCGCCATAATCATAATCCTCCATATTATTCCTGCTATTTCTGCTAAGTTTACTAGTGCGAGGTTTAATCCGTCAAATTAAAAATATACCATTACCTGTAAACGCCGTACTCTTTGGTGAAATCGACCATTGTCTTGAGATTTTCGGGTCTGGCTTTATCTATTGAACTTCCAGCGGATAGGATAAAGCCGCCACCTTCGCCTACAAAATCAATGATTTTCTTACAGTATTCTTTAACATCCTGCGGCGTTCCCGTCTGCAATAACGATGCCGGTACGTTTCCCATAATACAGGTATGTTCCCTGAGCACTCTTTTGGCTTTGAAGATATCGGTCAAATCAAGGCGGGCAACACATTTACCCTGAGGTAACTCAAGAAGGTACTCCAGCCGCGCCGTCCAGTCCCCCTCGCAGAAAAGACAGGGTATTAGACCTGCCTCTATTACAGCAAGGGTAACTTTCTTCAAAGTCGGCCAGTAAAAAGTCTCGAACTGCTTCAACGACATAAATCCGTCCGAACCCCGGTGAAGACCCATAAAAACTAAACGAGGGCTATCACTATCTCCCTCCACTGCAGGTATTCCTCTCTCCAGCCTGTCCTTCAGTATCTTTTCACAGACTTGTAAAAGTTTTTCCGGCTGGCGGTACATATCAAGCATCGTACCATGCATACCCCGCAGAAAGTCCGAAATCGTATCAAAAGGAGCCTGGGCTGTACCTGGATAGAACCGCGGGAAACCAAGTTTTACTATTTCATCACCGAAAGAGTCTATTCTGGAACGCCATTTGGAGAGTTCCTGGCCGATCTCCTGAAGTACCTTCACTGCAGCGGCAACTTCTGGTTTTGCCAGCACCTCTGCCAGAGCGAGGGCTCCGCGGTAGCTATACCCCAGTGACGAAAGCTGAGGCAGCATACTGAATGCCTCCATTACTCCGCACACCCGTGGTAAATGGAGGCGCGCAGTATGAAGTCCGAATCATCATCAAGGAATGCATCATACTCATCGGCTTTCATATTTTCCATCTCAAGATACTGGTGCGAATCATTCGGAGAGACGCCATGCCCGGGTCACCTGAGTGGCTTCGGGTCAAGGAGTTCAAGAATTCTGCCGGGAAAGAATGAAGTTACATGGACGAGATCAGGCTCGAAGTCCAGAGTCGTTTTAATACATGCCTGCAGCCATCGGTCATAGTCATACCAGGCAGCTTCAAAGGTTAGACCGGTATACCAGGCCGGGAAATAGCTTAATTCAATCATCACCGGGACTCTATCCGGTATATTCAGCTGAACGGCATCAGAAAGCCTTTTTGCTCTTTCTCGGTACAATTGCTCTGGTGTCTTAGTCATCTATACTATCCTCCGTACTTCAAGTGATTTTAATGATTTGTTAACCCCTTACCCTTAATACCTCGTTCTACCGGACTCACGACAAAGTAAGATTTTCTGAATATGTCATTCTGGAGGAGCGTAGCGACGAAGAATCTCAGGGCGGGGTAATAAAAACCCCTCCCGTCCCTGAGATCCTCACGCCTGCCAAAGTCTCCCGCCTGCCAAAGTCTTGTACGGCGGGCAGGTGTACGGCGGGCAGGTCGCGTCGCTCCAGAATGACATTCTACCTGGGTCTGCCCTCTAAAGATGCCGGCTCCTGCCTTTGGGTACTGGGATCAAACGGACTGCAGGAGACAACCACAAAGATACAGGGCCTTTTAACGTTTTTCCAGGTCAAAGGGAAATGGGCAAGCCCTGCTGGCACAAATACGCAGGCTGATGTCTTTATCTCGATTTTTTCCAGCTCATCCCCCTCCCCCAGCCAGAACTCTGCTTCTGCTCCCAGGTCGCTCGCATCCCGCGGATTCGTCCCCATAAAAAGAAACATCTCATCGAAGTCGTCGTGTTTATGCGGTTCCAGAGTCCCCCCGGCACCGGTGCCTACTGTGAAATCTCCCGATATTATGCCGGACTCAAGACCTACTTTGGACTCCGGAATAATTTTACTGCCGACCCATACCAGAGGCCCTGTATCCACCTTACCGATTAAGTCTATCTTCTCTGGTATTTCAAGCATACCACCCTGTTTGATTACGGCTGGTTTTCTGATGATATATCTCTCATATCTTGATTCTGGCATATATCGTTTCCCCCTTTTCTCTAATTAATAAAAATAAGATCTACCAACCATCCATTGACCTGACTGAGATAATTATGTTACCAGAAATACATCATTTTAGATACTCCAGCAAGCCTAAGGTCTTAGTAACCGCCATTGGGTTGAAATATCCGATTGAAGTAAGTATGATAGTTGGAGTTTTGTATCAGGCACAGGAATTATTGATATCGTGAAGAAAGGAGCAGGCATTGACTAAATTGCAGTATGCAAAAAACATTATTACTGATACCAAAGAATATACCGCAGAAGAAATGGCTAAGATAGAGGAGATGCGGAAGAAAAGCCCAATAAAGTCCACCGTTGAAGGACTGCGTTTACTCTGGATGGATGACACCAAGGTAAAAGGGGCAACATTCTATATGGAGTGCCTCTGGCTGTATGAAGGCAAGACTACATCAGGTACCACTGAAGAACCTCACCATCATGATTTCGATGAGATTATTGGCTTTATCAGCACTGACCAGGATAATCCCAGCGAGTTGGATGCCAGAATGGAAATTATACTTGGCGACGAGACACACTTCCTGACAAAAAGCTGTCTCGTACATATCCCGGCAGGGATGAAGCACTGCCCGCTGACATTTCGCGAGGTTAACAGACCGGTATTCTTTTTCACATTAGCACCGATCAGTCGCTACGGGCGGACTTCCGAAGCTGCCGGAGTGCAGTCGGCAAAGCCGAAACCGTCCACCTTCGTGCCGCCGAAGAAGGATGAATCCGGGACCAGATACGGAAGGTATATCATCACCAAGCCAAAGCCTCACGGGTCAGGGCCACCACCGGAGAAGCCTGCCGGACTGCCACCAGTCAAAGCAACTCAGGTTGTATCGCTGGATAGTGAAGCATCGCCTGGAGCATTCTATGTCGATTTTGTCTGGATATGGGGTGGTGAAATGACGATGTCACCTCAGCCGCATTCTCATGACTTCGATGAAATGATAGGTTTAGTTGGATTCTCAGGTAAGGACAATCCGAGAGTTGTAGGCGGCGATGTTGCTATTACACTCGGTAAAGAAAGACATATTATCAACCAGAGTTCGCTTGTTTTTATACCCAAAGGATTGGACCACTGTCCGATTGAATTCAAAAACATCGTAAAACCGGTACTCTGCTTCACCATCGGCAATACACCGATGTGGGGCAAGCGTTAGCCGGTATTCCGAAATATTAGTGAATGTTTGAAGGAATAAAGGAGAAAGGAAAGAATGGCTAAAAAGAAAGGACTTGAGAAATACATCCTGGCCCCGGAGATAAAAGAATACCAGGACTTGCAGGTATTTGAGTTTAATGGCAAAGATGCCCACGGCAACGATTTTGCCGTTCAACTATCGCCGGTTGAAGCACTCCCTCTTATGGAAGAGGTAGCGCAGGTGGATGCCGACCGGGTCAAGATGTATCTCGGAGGAGACCCGGCGAACATCAAGGATATCGGGACCGAGATAGAAGTATCTCTGGGCAAAGAAAAAGAAGCCTATAAGATAGACTCTGCTTCGATGACATATATCCCTAAGGGCATGCCTTACCGGCAGCGCGTTCTGAAGAAAGCCGATAAACTTGCCTGGGTATTAAGTTTAACTCTTCCACCTCAAGATATCACGACGGATAAGCCGGGAAAATAGAGTTTATAAAGGAATACGTACAGGAGAAAGAAGAATGGCAGAGAATAAATACGAAAAATACATATTACGCAGCGTGGTACAGGAAATGCCCCAGATGGGCAAACTGTCCAGCCCGTTTGTCGCGGGTAACCGCGATTTTATGAAAGAAATCAAAGGGTCCAGACCGAATTTTGCGCTTTACTATATTATGAGAGCCGGTATGTTTCCGGAGCCTCCCCATTCTCATAATGCCCACGAATACCTGATGTTCCTGGGTACGGATCCTCATGATATGACAAAACTCGGGGCGGTGGTGGAAGTCGCTTTCGGTGAAGAATGGGAAAAGGTCGAGTTCTCCACTTCAGCGCTGGTTTACTTCCCTCCAGGACTTCAACACTGCCCGATACATGTTAAGAAGATGGACAGGCCGTTTCTCTTCGGCCATTTCTGGCCGATGGGCGAAGAGTCAGTTATGCAACCAGCCAGATAGTCTATATCCATTATTACAGGAGAGGAAGAATGGCTAAAAGAAAATATTCTGAATATATACTGACCGATGTCGATAAGAATTACCTTGCTTCACTAAAAACGCCGAAGAGTATCGATGAGCAGAGAAAAGCCGGGAACTACATCGAGGGTACCTATATGTTCCATCTCGATGACAATATCTTAAAAGGTGGATTTTATACTGATTGC